>NZ_JBSFPT010000016.1:0-63252 GCF_053588335.1 Microbacterium sp. NPDC003461
AGCAGCAGGGCAACCGCCCCAAGGACCAGCACGATCCATGCGACGGCACCTCGTCGGCCCCCCGTGGGGGTACCGTCGACGGCGGTCAGGCGCATCGACGACCGGCAGCCACACGTCGACGCGGTGCTCCACGACGACGAGGGTCGCGCCCGTGCGGTCGAGCACGCGCCCGACGGCGTCGCGCACCTCGGCGACGCCCGCGGGGTCGAGATTGGCGGTGGGCTCGTCGAGCAGCAGCAGGCCCGGCCGCATCGCGAGCGCCCCGGCCAGCGCGAGCCGCTGCTTCTGCCCGCCCGACAGGGCGGACGTCGAGCGGTCCAGCGGCACGTCGAGCCCGACGAGCTCGAGGGCGCTCCGCACGCGCGACCAGATCTCGTCGCGCGGCACCCCGAGGTTCTCGCAGCCGAACGCGACGTCGTCGCCCACGCGCGCGAGCACGGCCTGCGCGTCGGGATCCTGCTGCACGAGCCCCACCCGCCCGCGGGCGGACGCGGGCTCGCGCCCTTCCACGCGCAGGAAGCCGTCCTGCTCGCCCTCGTCGTCGCCGCCCAGCACGCCCGCGAGCGCGTGCAGCAGCGTGGACTTGCCCGATCCGCTCGCCCCGAGCAGCAGCACGCGCTCGCCCGGCGCGATGCGCAGATCGAGCCGACGCGCGGCCCAGCGCAGCCGCGTCGCGTACCGCCAGCCCCAGCCCGCCGCCTCGACGGCGGCGGGCACCGTCGAGGAGGCGGGCATCGGGCCGGGCGTCGGCGCGCTCAGACGCGCTTCCCGGCCGCGCGGCCGGCGGCGAAGCGGTTCAGCGCACCGGTCGCGGCGAGCCCCCGCACGATCGCCCAGCCGCCGAGGCCGGCGATGACGAGGCCCGAGACCGTCGTGGACGCGATGTAGACGGTCGTGAACAGCGCGTCCGCGCCGGGGTACCAGCTGATGCGGTCGTTGATGCCGCCTCCGAGGCCGGCACCCGCGCCCGCGAGGAGCGCGACGGGGAGGCGGAACGAGGCGTAGAGGAAGACGGCGAAGATCAGCTCGGCGCCGAGGCCCTGCACGAGGCCGGACACGATGGTGAGCGGGCCCCACTGGTTGCCGACGAGCGCCGAGATGACCGCCGCGAGCAGCTCGGTGTACAGCGCCGCGCCGGGCTTGCGGATGACGAGGCCGCCGATCACGCCGGCGATCAGCCACGGGCCGGCCAGCAGGCCGCCCAGACCGGGCAGCAGCGCGCCGATGAGGTCGCCCGGCAACTCGTAGCCGACGTTCCAGATCAGGAAGATCACGGAACAGGCGACGCCGATGACGCTGGCGACGACGATGTCGACGACCCGCCAGGTGAAGCGGCGGGACGGTGCGCCCGAGGCGGTCTCGGGCACGGACGTGGACGTGTTCATACTCTCTCCTCCCTGCGCCGGCATGATCCGGATCAGGTTCGACGGTCGAAGCGCGGATCGCTTCCTCTCAGCCCGGCTCGCCGGACTCCCGTGTGATGTGTGCGACCAGTGTAGATCCCCCGCAGGGGTGCGAGCGGCCGCGGGGCTCGACCGACCGGGTGCCCGGGCGCAGCCGGCACCTTCAGCGCCGTTGCAGGGGACGCGCCGCAGCCGCGGTACCGTAGGACCGTGACCCCCGACGATCTGCCCCGGGCGACGTCGGCCGCGGAGCTCTCCCCCGAGCCCGGTCCCCTCGATTCGCGGCCGTCGCACCTGTCCCGGCGGGCGATGCGCGAAGCGCGCCAGCGCGAGCTTCGCGCGCGCGAGAGCGCGCCGCCCGTCGCCGCACCGCCGGTGCTCGCGCCGCCCGCCGAGGAGCCCGCTCCCGGCGCGAGGCGGGGTCTGTTCGGCAAGCGCGCCGCCGCCGCGCCGCCCGCCACCCCCGCCCCCGCCCCGCCCCGCGAGGCGGCGTTCGCCGCGACGGCTGGCGGCGTGGCACCTGGCCCGGCCGAACCCGCGTCACCGGCGGGGCAGCCGCGGACCGCGGTTCTGGATCCGTCGGACGCTCCCGAGCCGGCATCCTCCCCCGAGTCGCCGTCCGTCCCCGAGCCCGTGGCCGCGCCGCGCGCCGATGACCTCACCGCGCTGGTCCCCGCGCCGACGGGGCCGGACGTGCCGCGGCTGCGATACGCCGCCGAGGGCGAGCCCCTGCCCGTGCCGGGGGACGGGCCCGCACCCGCTCACGCTCCCCGCTCCCTCGCGTGGGTCGACCCCGAGGCCGTGGCCGTGCGGTCGTCGACCGCGGCGTTCTCGACCGCGCCGCACCGGGCCGTGACCGGACCCGACCTGCTGCCGCCGCGCCGGAGCCGCACGCTCTCGGCGCTCGCGCCCGTCGCGACGGCCGGCGTGCTCGCGGCCGGGTACGTCGCCACGTGCGTGCTCTGGCCCCTCGATGCCGTGGCCCCGACGGTGACGGCCCAGCAGGTCGCCGTCGCACCCGCCGCACCGCTCACGGTGGACTGGCCCGCCGCGGGCTCCGCGGCCGTCGCGCCGGTGGGCCTGCTCGACCGCGCCGCAGCCGATTCGAGCGCCTCGCTTCCGATCGCGAGCATCACCAAGCTCGTGTCGGTGCTCATGATCCTCGAGAAGCAGCCGCTCGCCCCCGGCGAGGACGGCCCTTCCTACGGCTTCACGTGGAGCGACTACCGCGACTACCTCGACAACTACCTGTGGGCGGGCCAGTCCTCGCTGGACGTGCCCGTCGACGGCTCGCTGACGCAGTACCAGATGCTCGAGGGCATCCTGATGGGCTCCGCGAACAACTACGTCAATCGCCTCGTCGCGGAGATCTGGGGATCGAACGAGGCCTTCGCCGCCGAGGCCGCCGAGTGGCTCGCGGCACACGGGCTCGCGCACACGACGATCGTCGAGCCGAGCGGCATGGATCCCACGAACACCGCCACGGCCTCCGACGTGCTGCTGCTCGGCCAGCTCGCGCTGGAGAACCCCGTCGTCGCCGAGATCGTCGCCAAGCAGGAGACGACCCTGCCCGGCAACGCGGAGCCGGTGAGGAACTCGAATCCGCTGCTCGGCGAGGAGGGCATCGTCGGCATCAAGACCGGCACCCTCGACGAGTGGAACCTCGTCTCCGCGAAGCGCGTGGACGTCGACGGCGAGAGCGTGACGCTGCTCGCCGCAGTGCTCGGCCAGCCCGATGCCGAGGCCCGCACGAACGCGAGCCGCCAGCTGCTCGACGCGGCCGTCGCCTCGTTGCAGCCGACCACCGTGGTGCCCGCCGGCACCGTCGTCGCCTCGGTGCGGACAGAGTGGGGCGCCGCGGCCGACGTCGTCGCGGCCGAGGACGCCTCGCTCGTGCTGTGGAACGGCGCCGTCGCACCCGTCGAGCACGCCGTCGGCGACGTGCTGGGCGAGCTGAGCGGCGACGCCGTGGGGGAGCTGACGGCGACCGGATCGTTCGCGACCGAGACCATCGCGCTCGAGCTGTCGGACGACATCGGCGTGCCGAGCCTGGGCTGGCGCCTGAGCCATCCGCTCGACCTGCTCGGCCTGCGCTGAGCGGCGGCCTGCGCTGACCAGCCGCCTCCGCTGAGCCGCCTGCGCTGATCGGCCTGCGCTGAGCGGCGGGGCCGGCGCCGCGGCGCCGGCCCCGACCGATCAGGCCTCGGCGGCCGGCGCCTCCTCGACGTCGACGGCGGCGTGCTCGAACTGGCTCTGGTACAGCCGCCAGTACGCGCCCTCCCGGGCGATCAGCTCGTCGTGGGTGCCCTGCTCCACGATCGCGCCGTGCTCCATCACGAGGATGAGATCGGCGTCGCGGATGGTCGAGAGGCGGTGCGCGATGACGAACGACGTGCGCCCCTGCCGCAGCGCCGCCATGGCCTTCTGCAGCAGCAGCTCGGTGCGGGTGTCGACGGAGCTCGTCGCCTCGTCGAGGATCAGCACCTGCGGGCGGCGCACGAACGCGCGCGCGATCGTGACGAGCTGACGCTCGCCCGCCGACACGTTCGCCGCGTCCTCCTCGAGGACCGTGTCGTAGCCGTCCGGAAGCGAGTGCACGAACCGGTCGACGTAGGTCGCCTCGGCGGCCTGCTGGATCTCGTCGTCCGACGCCGCCTCGTTCCCGTAGCGGATGTTGTCGCGGATCGTGCCGGCGAACAGCCACGGGTCCTGCAGCACCATGCCCGTGCGCGAGCGCAGATCGGCCCGCGTCATCTCGCCCGTGTCCTGCCCGTCGAGCAGGATCGCGCCGCCGTCGAGCTCGTAGAAGCGCATGAGCAGGTTCACGAGCGTCGTCTTGCCCGCGCCCGTGGGGCCGACGATCGCGACGGTGTGCCCCGGCTCCACCCGGAACGACAGGTCGCGGATGAGCGGCTGGTCCGACGAGTACGAGAACGTCACATCGCGGAACTCGATGACGCCGCGGCCGTCGGCCGGGGCCGTCGGCGCGTTCTCGGCGTCGGGCTCCTCCTCGTCCTCGTCGAGCAGGGCGAACACCCGCTCGGCCGAGGCCGTGCCCGACTGCACGACGGGCAGCATGCCGCCCAGCTCCGTGAGGGGCTGCGTGAACTGCTGGGAGTACTGCACGAACGCCTGCACGTCGCCGATCCGGATCTGCCCGCTGGCCACCATGATCCCGCCGAGCACCGCGATGCCCGCGTACGTGAGGTAGCCGACGAACTGCATCGACGGCATCATGATGCCGGAGAGGAACTGCGCCTTGAACGAGGCGCCGTACAGCTCCTCGTTCTCGGCCTGGAACGCCTCGGACACCGCCTTCTCGCGGCCGAAGACCTTCACGAGCGCGTGGCCCGAGAACGACTCCTCCACGCGCGAGTTGAGCCGGCCGACCTTCTTCCACTGCGTCTGGAAGGCCTTCTGCGACTTCGGCCCGATGACGCCCATGATCACGCCGATGAGCGGGAGCGAGACGAGCGCCACGAGCGCCAGCTGCCACGAGATCGAGAACATCATGCCGACGACGCCGACGACCATCAGCAGCGACGTGATGGCGCCCGACAGCGACTGCTGCAGCGTCTGCGTCATGTTGTCGACGTCGTTCGTGACGCGGCTGATCAGCTCGCCGCGCTGCACGCGGTCGAAGTAGCGCAGCGGCAGCCGGTGGATCTTGGCCTCGATGCGCTCGCGCACGCGGAACATGGTGCGCACCATGACGACGTTCATGATGTAGCCCTGGACCCATTGCAGCAGCGCGCTCACGACGTACACCGCGATCGCCCACATGACGACGGTGCGCAGCGCCTCGAAGTCGATGCCGCTGCCCGGGGTGAAGCTCTGCATGGCGGCGACCATGTTGGCGAAGTCCTGCTGGCCGGCGGCCTCGAGCGCCTGCACGACCTGCTCCTGCGTCATGCCGGCGAACTGGTCGCCGATGAGCAGGCCCACGGCACCCTCGAACACGACGTTGGTGGCCTCGCCGAGGATCTTCGGTCCGGCGACGGCGAGCACCACGCCGACGGCCCCGAGCAGGGTCGCGAGGGCGAACACCCACGCGTACGGCTTCAGCAGCCCGATGAACCGCAGGAAGCTCGGCCAGAAGTTCTGGGGCTTGCCGCCCAGCGCGCCGGGCTCGAACCCGCCGGAGGCGATCATGGCCTCCTGCGCCTCGAGCTCCTCGGTCCGCTCGTCGGTCGTGCTCACGAGGCCACCCCCATCTGCGACTCGACGATCTCTCGGTAGGTCTGGCTCGCCTCGAGCAGCTCCTCGTGGGTGCCGACCCCCACCATGCGGCCGTCCTCCAGCACGACGATCCGGTCGGCGTCCGTGATCGTCGACACGCGCTGCGCGACGACGATCTTCGTCACCCGCGGCAGCTCGCGCCACAGCGCCTGCCGCAGCCGGGCGTCGGTCGTGAGGTCGAGGGCCGAGAACGAGTCGTCGAAGACGAGGATGTCGGGCTGGTGCACGATGGCCCTGGCGATCGCGAGGCGCTGGCGCTGGCCGCCCGAGACGTTCGTGCCGCCCTGCGAGATCGGGCTGTCGAGCTGCTCGGGCTTCTCGCGCACGAAGTCCGCCGCCTGGGCGATCTCGAGCGCGTGCCAGAGCTCCTCGTCGGTGGCGTCCTCGCGCCCGAACCGCAGGTTCGAGGCGATCGTGCCGCTGAACAGGAACGGGCGCTGCGGCACGAGGCCGATGCCCTGCCACAGCGCGTCGAGGTCGGCCTCGCGCACGTCCACGCCCTGCACGCGCACCGTGCCGGCCGTCGCGTCGAACAGGCGCGGGATGAGCGACACGAGCGTGGTCTTGCCCGCGCCGGTCGATCCGATGATCGCCACCGTCTCGCCCGGCGCCGCCGAGAACGAGATGCCCTGCAGCACCGGCTGATCGGCGCCCGGGTACGTGAACGCGACGTCGTCGAACTCGACCGTGCCGGGGAGGGGCATCTCGCGCACCGGGTCGGCGGGCCGCACGAGGGTGCTCTCGCTGTCGAGCACCTCGCCGATGCGGTCGGCCGAGACGGACGCGCGCGGGATCATGATCGCCATGAAGCTCGCCATCATGACGCCGCCGAGGATCTGGCCGACGTACTGCATGAAGGCGAAGATCGTGCCGATCTGCGTGTCGCCCGTGTTCACCTCGAACGCGCCGAACCACACGACGGCCACGACCGTGACGTTCAGCACGAGCATGACGAGCGGGAACATGAGCACGAACAGCGAGCCGACCTTGCGCCCGACGACCATGATGTCGACGTTCGCGAGCCGGAAGCGCTCCTCCTCGATCGCCTCGCGCACGAACGCCCGCACGACGCGCACGCCCGTGAGCTGCTCGCGCATCACGCGGTTCACCGCGTCGAGCCTGCCCTGGTAGGTGCGGAACAGCGGCACCATCCGCCAGATGATCAGGCCGGCGAGGATCAGCAGCACGGGGATCGACACCCCGAGGATCCAGCTGAGCCCCACGTCCTGGCGCAGCGCCATGATGATGCCGCCGATGGCCATCATGGGCGCCATCACGAGCATCGTGGCGCCCATCATGGCCAGCATCTGCACCTGCTGCACGTCGTTCGTGTTGCGGGTGATGAGCGATCCGGCGCCGAAGTGCGACACCTCGCGCTCGCTGAACGCGCTGACGCGCTCGAACACGTCGCGCCGCACGTCGCGGCCGACGCCCATCGCGGCGCGCGCGGCGCAGAACGTCGCGATGATGCCCGCGACGATCTGGCCCAGCGCGACGAGCAGCATGAGCAGGCCCGTGCGGACGATGTAGCCGACGTCGCCCTGGGCGACGCCCTGATCGATGATCGCGGCGTTCAGGGTGGGCAGGTAGAGGGCGGCGAGCGCCGAGGCGAGCTGGAACACGAGCACGCCGACGAGCATGAGGCGGTACCGCCGCAGGTAGCGGACGAGGAGCTTTCCGAGCACGGGTTCTCCGGATCACAGAAGAGAGGCGTGCCCGAACGGAGCACCGTCCGATCGTGCCACGGACCACCGACATCCGGTACCCGGGGAACCCCCGCGTCCGCTCGAGGCGGAACCCCTCAGACGAGGCCGAGCTCGCGCGCCACCGTCTCGAGGCCCGCGAGCGGCTCGTCGCCGAGCATCTGCACGCTCACGTGGTCGGCGCCCGCGTCGAGGTGGGCGCGCAGGCCCGCGACCACCGCGTCGGCCGTCGTGGGCGCGACGAGGTCGATGAGCCGGTCGGTGCCGAGATCCGCGAAGTCCGCCCGATCCACCCCGAAGCGGATGAGCGCGTTGACGTAGTTCTCGAGCCCGAAGTAGCGGCGCAGGTAGCGACGGGCGATGTACCGGCCCCGCTCCTGGTCGACGCCGACGACGGCCTTCAGCTCGGGCGCGAGCAGCGGCTCCGCGCCCAGCACCTCGCGCGCGTGCGCCGTGTGGGCGGGCACGGTGAGGTACGGGTGCGCGCCGAGCGTGCGCTCGCCGGCGAGCGCGAGGGTGCGATCGCCCAGCGCGGCGAGCAGCAGCTGGTCGCGCGGCACGCCCTCGAGCACGTCGAGGTACTCCCGCAGCGCGGTCAGCGGGCGCACGCGCTCCGGCGTCACCTCGCGGTGGCCCGATCCGATGCCCAGCACGAAGCGGCCGGGGTGGCGCTCCTCGATGCGGCGGAAGGACGCCGCGACCGGCCGCGCCTCGTCCTTCCAGATGTTGACGATGCCCGTCGCGACGACGATCCGCTCGGTCGCGTCGAGCGCGCGCTCCACGACCTCCAGGTCGGCCGCCGGACTGCCGCCGATCCAGAGCGTGCCGTAGCCGAGCCGCTCCACGCCCGCGGCGAAGTCGGCGTCGACGCCCGACTCCCACCGCCACACGCCGTAGGTCCCGAGGTCCTGCTTGCTCGTCATGCTCGTCCTCCTCCTGGCTTGCGGTCTGTCCTGACGTGCGGTCCGCCCTACTCGCCGGGCACGCGATCCCACAGTGGCTGCGGCGCGCGATGCGCGAACGCCTCGTCCACGT
This sequence comes from Microbacterium sp. NPDC003461, assembly GCF_053588335.1. Lineage (NCBI taxonomy): Bacteria > Bacillati > Actinomycetota > Actinomycetes > Micrococcales > Microbacteriaceae > Microbacterium > Microbacterium sp. NPDC003461. Next base: position 8,381 of record NZ_JBSFPT010000016.1, read on the forward strand.
GCCGCCGCGTCACCTCGGCCAGCGTGGCCGGGTTCCAGCGCGGGTCGCGGTCCTTGTCCACCACCTGCGCCCTGATGCCCTCGGGCATGTCGGGCTGCGTGCGCACGAAGTACGACACGAGGTGGTACTCCTGCTCGATCGCGGCGCTCAGCCCGGGCAGCTCGCGCGCGCGGCGCACGGCGCGCAGGGTGACCTCGAGCGCGAGCGGCGCGCGCCGCTCCAGCTCGGCGAGGGCCGCGGCGGGCGTGATCTCGCCCTCGCCCTCGCCCATGCCGCGCAGGCGGTCCATGATCTCCGTCACCGAGCCGGCCGAGAACGCCTCGTCGATCCACGGCCGCGCGCGCTCGACGGGGCCCGCCTCGGGCGACTCGTCGAAGAGCAGCACGAGCTCGTTCGGCGTGCCGGGATCGGCGCGCGTCTCGAGCGCGTGGCGCAGGTCGCCCAGGTGTGCGGAGGGCACGAGGTGGTCGGCGAAGCCGCAGTGGATCGCGTCGCCCGGCCCCATCGTCCAGCTCGTGAGCGCCAGGAACTCGCCGAGCCGGCCCGGCGCGTGCGACAGCAGCCACGATCCGCCCACGTCCGGCGTGAAGCCGAGCCGCGTCTCGGGCATGGCCAGCCGCGAGCGCTCGGTCACGACCCGCACCGACGCGTGGGCCGAGAGCCCGATGCCGCCGCCCATCGTGACGCCGTCCATGAACGCGACCACCGGCTTCGGGTACGCGCCGATGAGCGCGTTGGCCCGGTACTCGGCGAGGAAGAAGGCGTCGACGGACGCGAGGTCGCCGGACGCGATGCCCTCGCGCAGCGCGCGCACGTCGCCGCCGGAGCACAGGCCCCGATCCCCCGCGCCGTCGATGAGGACGATCTGGACGTCCGGTTCGTCGCGCCAGGCGCGCAGCGTCGCGAGGATCGTCTCCACCATGCCGACATCGACGGCGTTGATCGCCTCGGGGCGGTTCAGCGTGAGGCGGCCGACGCCGCCTGCGGTGCGGACCAGGACGCGGTCGGGGCTGTCGGTGGCGCTCACGTCGGCCACGTTACCGGGGCGACGGCGAGCCGGCGCCGCTGATGGTCGGGGCGCCGCGCGCGGGCCGCGGGCCCGTCGATCCGGTATTCCCCCGGTCCATCCGCCAAGATAGAGGTGAACGCTTCATGACGAGAGGGGCCGCATGGCCGACGGGAAAGTGCTCGAGTTCACCGGGGTGACGAAGGTCTTCGGCGACGTCGCCGCCGTCTCCGACCTCACCGCACGGATCGAGCCCGGTTCCGTTACCGCCTTCCTGGGGCCGAACGGCGCCGGCAAGACGACCACCCTGCGCATCCTGCTGGGGCAGCTCAAGCCCACGAGCGGGCAGGCCACCATCGGTGGCACGCCCTACGCGCGCATCTCCGCTCCGGCCCGCACGGTCGGCTGGGTGGGCGAGTCCGAGATGGGCTTCCGCCCCCGCCGCACCGCCGTGCGCCACCTCACGTCGATCGCGAAGTCCGCCGGCATCCCCACGGATCGCGTGCGCGAGGTGCTCGACCTCGTCGGCCTCGCCGACGTGGCCGAGATGCGGATCGGCGGCTACTCGCTCGGCATGCGCCAGCGGCTCAGCGTGGCGCAGGCCCTGCTCGGCGATCCCGGAGTGCTCGTGTTCGACGAGCCCGCGAACGGTCTCGACCCCGAGGGCATCCGCTGGATGCGCCTGCTCATGCGCAGCCTGGCCGACGAGGGCCGCACGGTGCTGATGTCGTCGCACCTGCTCAGCGAGGTGCAGCAGATCGCCGATCGCATCCTGATCATGTCGAACGGCAACCTCGTGTTCAACGGCGGCATCGAGCAGCTCGCCGAGGTCGAGGCGCCCGTCGTCGCGGTGGACTCGCCCGACCGCGCCGCGCTCTCGGCGCTGCTGCGCGAACGAGGCTTCGACTGCGAGGTGCTGCGCTCGGGCGTGAACGTGCGCGGCGCGACCGCCGAGGAGATCGGCATGCTCGCCGCCTCGGCCGGCATCCCGCTGTCGACGCTGCACCAGCGCACGCCGAGCCTGGAGGACGTGTTCCTCGACCTCGTGAGCGGCCGCCGCTCGCAGCAGACCGCCGCGCTGGGCGCGCCGACGGCCTCGCCCGCGACGCCCGCCGCGGCGCCGGCGGTCGAGGAGCGGATCATCGCGCCGGCGGCGGACGAGGGGCCCGCGGTCGCCGACGTGCCGGCGCGCGACGCGGCCGGGACCGCGGAGCCCGCTGGCGACCCGGACGCCGAGGTCGACCTCGCCGCGATCGCCGGGCTGGGCGGCGCGGCGGGCGTGACGGGCCTCGCGGGCGCGGCGGCCACGGCGTTCGCCGCGGATGCCACGAGCGACCCCGAGCCGCTGCCGGGCGCGCGCACCGCCGCCGAGCTGGAAGACGTGGCGGACGACGCGGACGAGACGGACGAGGAGCGGCCGGACGAGGCCGCCGGCGACGGCGACGGCGACCAGGACGGCGAGTCCGCCGGCGACGCGGACCACGGCAGTGCGGAGCCGGCGGTGGAGGCCGCGTCGACGTTCGCGGAACCCGCCGACGCGCACACGGACGACGCGGAGGCGTCGGCCGAACCCGGCACGGAGGATGCGGCGCCCGCGACCCCGGCGGACGCCGCGCCGAGCTTCGCCGACGTGCTGGCCGCCGTGGAGCGGGAGTCGGCCGAGTTCGACGGCCCGCGGGAGGAGACGACCGAGGGCGCGGAGGGGACGCCTGCGGAGGCCCCCGCCGAGGCGGGATCCGAGGATGCCGCCGACAGCCCCTGGGCCGTGGGCCCGAGCTTCGCCGATCGCCTCGGCGGCGCGGCGGACGCGCCGGCGGGCGATGCGCCCTTCGATGCGGAGTTCCTCCCGAGCCACCTGCTCGAGACGCAGGCGATGGACGTGGTCCCGGATGGCGATCCGGAGGCGGTCGCGGAGGTCGTCGAGGCGGAGCTGATCGACGACCCGCGCGGCGCTGAGGAGCAGCGCGACGCGGATCGGGGTCACGAGCAGGGCGAGGCGGACGGCGACGCGCCGCACGGCGAGGACACCGAGCGGCGCGACTGAGCGCACCGCTCGCGTCGACGCCCCGGCGGGCTCAGCTCGCGGGCGCGGGCCGTGCGGCGGGTGCGCGCTTGGGCGCGGGCTTCTTCGCGGGGGCGGGCTCGCCGCTCGGTTCCTTCTTGGTCGCCGGCTTCCTCGGGGCCGCCGTGCCGGCCAGCTGCGCGACGTCGGCCGCCTCGGGAACCTCGTCGAGCCGCAGCGCCTGCACGAGCGCCACGCCGTGCCGCGTCGAGAGGATGACGCGCGAGAACGCCTCGCCACCGTTCGGCTCGGTGCCGTGCAGCTCGGTACCCTGCAGCTCGATGACCACGCCGTGACGCTTGCGGCCGTTGAGCACCACGAAGTCCGTGCCCTTCGACGCGCGCCAGGTGCCCATGGCCAGCGCGCCGGGCAGGTGCGTGCCGGCCGCGCGGATCCCGCGCAGCCACGTCCAGGGCTCGTCCGTGAGCTGCACGCGACGGATCGCCTGGCGCTCGATCTTGAGCGATTCCCTGCGGAAGGCGAGAGCGCGCTCGGTCGGCGACAGCACGATCTCGAGCCGCGTCTGATCGAGGAGCAGCGTCACCATGGACCCATCCTGGCATGCGGCGGCCCGCGCCGAGCCGTCGGTCCGCGACGAACGCGCACGGCGCCCCTTGGCCGCTTCCCACACTCGGCGATCCGGCGCGGCGACGGCGTTCCGCACCGTCGAGCCACCCCGCTCCCGCGGTGAGAGACTGAAGCGGTGACGCTGATCGACCCGGCCCCCACCACGGCCGACGCGCTCGCCCGCGCGGCGCGCGGCGCCCGGCTGGGCGCCGATGACGCCCTCGCGCTGCTGCGCGCCGAGGGCGGCGAGTTCGAGCAGGTGCTCGGGCTCGCCGCCCGGATGCGCGACGAGGGCCTCGAGGCCGCCGGACGCGCGGGCATCATCACCTACTCGCGCAAGGTGTTCATCCCGCTCACCACGCTGTGCCGCGACCGCTGCCACTACTGCGTCTTCGTCGACACCCCCGGCCAGCTGCTCAAGAAGCACAAGCCCGCGTACATGTCCGAGGAGCAGGTGCTCGCCGTCGCCCGCCGCGGCGCCGCCATGGGCTGCAAGGAGGCGCTGCTCACCCTCGGCGACCGGCCCGAGGACCGCTGGCCCGAGGCCCGCGCGTGGCTCGACGAGCACGGCTACTCCTCCACGCTCGAGTACGTCGGGGCCATGGCGCGCCTCATCACGGCCGAGACGGGCATGCTCGCCCATCTGAACCCGGGCGTCATGCGCCCCGACGAGCTCGAGATGCTGCGGCCGACCGCGCCGTCGATGGGCGTCATGCTCGAGACCACGTCGCGCCGCGTGTTCGAGGAGCCCGGTCAGGTGCACTACGGCTCGCCCGACAAGGATCCGGCCGTGCGCCTGAACCTCATCGACGACGCCGGCCGCGCGCGGATCCCGTTCACGACGGGCATCCTCGTGAGCATCGGCGAGGAGCTGCGCGACCGCGCCGAGTCGATCGTGGCGCTGCGCGACGCGCACGACCGCCACGGGCACATCCAGGAGGTCATCGTCCAGAACTTCCGGGCCAAGCCGCGCACGGCCGCCGCCGGGGCGCCGGACGCGTCGCTGCGCGAGTACGCCGCGGCCGTGGCGGTGACGCGGATCGTCATGGGGCCCGGCATGCGGGTGCAGGTGCCGCCGAACCTCTCGGACCCTGCGGAGTTCGGCCTGCTCGTGCGCGCCGGCATCGACGACTGGGGCGGCGTCTCGCCGCTCACCGCCGACCACGTGAACCCGGAGCGCCCGTGGCCGCACCTCGACGACCTCGCGGCGGCGACGTCGGAGCTGGGCTTCACGCTGCGCGAGCGGCTGACCGCGCACCCGCGGTACGTGCGCGACGCGGAATGGATCAATCCGGCCCTGCGTCCCGCCGTGCTCGCGCTCGCCGACGAGGCCGGGCTGGCGGTCGAGGGGCTGCGGCCGACCGGGGCGCTTTCTGTGGTCGCTTCATCTCCGGCGCTGCGCGCCTCCGTTCAGCAACCGATGGGTTCCCCCTCCCCGGTAACCGAACGGAACGGCGCAGCCGCACGGCAACCCGGCAGGGTCATCTCGTCCGGCTCCACCGGCCTCATCGCCGCCGTCATCGACCGGGCCGCGCAGGATCCCGCCTCGCTCGAGGACGACGAGTGGGAGCGCCTGCTGCTCGCCACGGGCGACGACCTCGAGGCCCTCGTGCGCACGGCCGACGACGTGCGGCGCTACACGGTGGGCGAGGCGGTGAGCATCGTCGCGAACCGCAACATCGCCTCGTCCGGGTATCGGTCGACGGGACGCGGCCCGGCGACCGTCCGCGCGGCCGGCGTGCAGCAGGAGGGCGAGGCCTTCGACCTCGACACGCTCGCGGAGGCCACGCGGGACGCGTGGGATCTCGGGCTCGGCGAGGTGTGCGTCCAGGGTCTGATCGACCCCGCCGAGCCGGCCGAGAGCTACCTCGCGATCGCGCGCACCGTGAAGCATGCCGCACCCGGCATGCACCTGCACGCGTACCGCCCGCAGGACGTCGTCGACCTCGCCGACCGATCCGGCCTGGGCCTGGCAGGCGCCCTCCGCGCCCTGCGCGAGGCGGGGGTCGACTCCGTGCCCGGGACCGGCATCAAGCTCGCCAGCGAGCGTGTGCGCGCCCTCGTCGCGCCGGGCGACCTGGAGATCGAGCGCTGGATCGAGACGATCACGGCCGCGCACGAGGCCGGGTTCTCATCGACGTCCGTGATGTTCTACGGCCACGTCGAGACCGCCGCCGAGCGGATCGCGCACCTGCGCACCCTGCTGGCGATCCAGGCCCGCACGGGCGGCTTCACGGAGTTCGTGCCGATCCCGCTGCCCGGGCCGGACGGCGGCGTGCCCCTCGTCGCGGGGCGCGCCGGGCTCGACGAGCACCGGGCGATGATGGCCGTCGCGCGCCTCATGCTCGGTGAGTCCATCCGGCACCTGCAGGTGCCGTGGACGCGCCACGACCGCGACGCCACGGCCGAGCTGCTGCGCAGCGGCGCCGACGACCTGGGCGGCACGCTGCTCGACGGGCGCGTGCTGCCGCGGGCCGGCATCGAGGCCGGGCAGGAGCTGCCACTGGCCGAGGCGCGCCGCATCGCGCTGCGCCTGTTCCGCCCCTTCCGGCTGCGCACGACGACGTATGCCGAGCCGACGGCCGAGCGCAAGGCGGCGGCCGAGGCCGGCGCCGCCGGCACGCCCGCCGCCCCGGAGACGGCCGGATGACCACGGTCATCGTCGGCGCCGGCTTCGCCGGGATCGCCGCGGCGATCGCGCTGCGGCGGCAGGGGATCGACGACTTCGTGCTGCTCGAGCGCGCCGACGCCGTCGGGGGCACGTGGCGCGACAACACGTACCCGGGCGTCGCGTGCGACGTGCCCTCGCACCTGTACGGCCTCGCGTCACACCCGTGGCCGGAGTGGTCGCGCACCTTTGCGCCGGGCCACGAGATCCGCGCCTACCTCGAGCACGTCGTCCGCACCGAGTGCCTCGAGCGTCACCTGCGCCTGGGCACCGCGCTCGCCGGCGCCCGTTGGGACGGCGCGCGGTGGATCGTCCGCACCGCGGGCGGCGCGCGGATGCACAACGAAGGAGATGCGGCCGCATCCCCCACCGGAAGGGCCTCCGCGGCGTCCGATCCGCACGATCTTCCTTCGTTGTGCAGCGACGAGTTCACCGCCGATCACCTGATCCTCGCGTGCGGGCGGCTCACCGAGCCGCGCATCCCGCATATCGCCGGGCTGGAGACGTTCCCCGGCCCTGTGGTGCACTCCGCGCGCTGGCGCGACGACGTGCCGCTGCACGGCGCGCGCATCGCGGTGGCCGGCACCGGGGCCAGCGCCGTGCAGCTCGTGCCGGAGCTCGTGCGCCGCGGCGCGCGGGTCACGCTCATGCAGCGCACGCCGGCGTGGATCGTGCCGCGCGGCGACCGGGCCGTCTCGCCGGACGAGCGGCGCGCGTGGCGCGAGGATCCCGCGGCGCTGCGGGAGGTCCGCGAGCGCCTCTACGCGGAGGGCGAGGCGCGCTTCGCGTCGCGCTCGGGGGATCCGCGCGCAGCGCCGGAGGCGCGGGCGATCGCGCTCGCGCACCTCGAGGCGCAGGTGCCCGATCCGGCCCTGCGCCGCGCCCTCACGCCCGAGTACGCGTTCGGGTGCCGGCGCGTGCTGCTCAGCGACGACTTCTACCCCGCGATCGCCTCGGGCGCCGTCACCCTCGTGCCGAGCGCGCTGGCCGCCGCCGACGGATCCGCGCTCATCGCCGCCGACGGCACCCGGCACGAGGCCGACGCGCTCGTCCTCGCCACCGGCTTCCAGGCCGCGCGCCAGCCGTACGCGCACCTCGTGACCGGCGCGCACGGCCGCACGCTCGACGAGCACTGGTCGGGCGGATACACCGCCGTCGGCTCGACGCTCGTGCACGGCTTCCCGAACCTCTTCGTGCTCGGCGGGCCCAACGCCGCGCTCGGGCACAACTCGGCCGTGCTCGTGCTCGAGGCGCAGGCCGCGTTCGCCGCGGAGCTCGTCGCCGTCGGCGCCCCCGTGCGGGTCACGGCCGAGGAAGAAGCCGAGGCCTCGAGCGAGATCGACGCCCTCGCCGCCGGCACCCCCTGGCTCACCGGGGGCTGCCGCAGCTGGTACGTCGACGAGCGCAGCGGCCGACTCACCCTGCTGTGGCCGGGCACCGTCGACGCGTTCCGCGCGCGCCTCGACCGCGTGCGCGACCGTGTGATCCGCACCATCCCATCCGCCACGACCGTAGGAGCACCATGACCGTTCCCATCCGATTCGGCTACAAGGCCTCCTCCGAGCAGTTCGGCCCGCGCGAGCTGCTCGACTACGCCGTGCTGGCCGAGGAGGTCGGCTTCGACTCCGTCTTCCTCAGCGACCACCTGCAGCCGTGGATGCACGAGGGCGGCCACGCCCCCGCCGCGCTGCCGTGGCTCGGATCCGTCGGCGAGCGCACCTCGCGCGTGCTGCTGGGCACCTCGGTGCTCACGCCGACCTTCCGCTACCACCCCGGCGTCGTCGCGCAGGCGTTCGGCACGCTCGGGGCGATGTACCCGGGCCGCATGATCCTGGGCGTGGGCACGGGTGAGGCGCTCAACGAGGTGACCCTCGGCCTCGAGTGGCCGGAGCCGCCCGAGCGGTTCCAGCGCATGAAGGAGGCGATCACCCTCATCCGCCGGCTCTGGGAGGGCGAGCGGGTCACCTTCGAGGGCACCTACTACTCCGTGAGCAACGCGACGATCTACGACCGACCCGAGCAGCCCGTGCCGGTGTACATCGGCGCCTCGGGGCCCGCGGCGACGCGCCTGGCGGGGCGGATGGCGGACGGCTGGATCACGACGAGCGGCAAGGGCGACGAGCTCTACACCGACAAGCTCATCCCGGCCTTCGAGGAGGGGCTCGAGAAGGGCGGGCGCCGCCGCGACGACGTCGACACGATGATCGAGGTCAAGGTCTCGTTCCGCCCCGACAAGGCGAAGGCGCTCGAGAACACGCGCTTCTGGGCGCCGCTGGCTCTGAAGCCCGAGGAGAAGACGGGCGTGCACGATCCGATGGAGATGCAGCGCCTGGCGCAGGAGCTGCCGATCGAGCGCGCCGCGAGCCGCTTCATCGTGAGCGACGACGTCGAGGAGCACATCGCCGCGATCGAGCGCTATCTCGACCTCGGCTTCCGCCACCTCGTGTTCCACGACCCGGGTCACGACCAGGAGGCCTTCCTGCGCCTCTACGGCGAGGAGGTGCTGCCGCGCCTGCGCGAGCGGCACCGCTCGTGAGCGGCGCCCGCGGCTGGAGCATCGTCGTCCCCGTCAAGCCGGCGGCGATCGGCAAGTCGCGGCTGGCGGTGCCCGGCGTCGACCGCGCCGCGCTGGCCCGCGCCATCGCGCTCGACACCGTCGCGGCCGTCGCCCGCGCGGGGAGCGTGGCCGAGGTGATCGTGGTGACCGCCGACCACGGCGTGCGCACGGCCCTCTCCACCCTGCACAACGAAGGAGTTCGGGGCGGGGATCGGGCCGAACGGGCCCGATCGGCGGGTGCGGCGGAGGAATCTCCTTCGTTGTGCAGGCTGCGCGCCGTCGCGGACCCGGGCGGCGGGCTGAACGCGGCGATCGCGGCGGGCCTGGCGGCGGCCGCCGGGGGCGCGAAGGCGGCGCTGCTCGGCGACCTGCCGGCGCTGCGTCCGGACGATCTCGACGCGGCGCTGGCCGCCGCCGGGGAGGGACCGGCCGCGGTGCCGGATGCCGAGGGCACGGGGACGACGCTGCTCGCGCACGCCGAGCCGGCGATCCTGCGCTTCGGTGCGGACTCGTTCGCGCGGCACCTCGCCGCCGGCGCCGCCCGCCTCGACATCGCCGAGACGAGCACGCTGCGGCACGACGTCGACACGGCCGCCCAGCTGGATGAGGCCCGCGCCCTCGGCCTGGGCCCCCGCACGGCGGCCCTGCTCCCCTGACGCGGCGCCGCGGTGCTCCGCAACCGATCAGTGCCACCCCTCGGTTGCTGAACGAAGTGAGCGCCAGCGAACGAAGATGAAGCGACCACAGCAACTCCACGCCGGCTGCGGTGGTCGCTTCATCTCCGCGACTCCGCCGCTGGAGTTCCGCAGCCGATGGGTGCAACCCACCGCCGCTCCAGGGTCTGGCGCGCGGTCGACGGCGGCAATACGGTGAGCGCAGCGGGACGGCGGCCGATCGGGCCGCGCCGCGCTCACCCGGGAGGGCACATGGCCGGCCTCGACGACATCCTGAAGAACCTGCCGATCGGCGACATCGCCGCCAAGCTCGGCGTGGACGAGGGCACCGCGCTCTCGGCCGCGCGCGAGGGGAGCCAGACGATCCTCGGCGGCCTGCAGAAGGAGACGCAGACGCAGGAGGGCGCCGCCGCGCTCGAGAGCGCGCTCGCGAAGCACGCCGGCGAGAAGCGCGTCGCGTCGGCGGATGACATCGACGAGGAGGACGGCAGGGGCATCCTCGGGCACATCTTCGGCGGGCAGCAGGACCAGGTCGCGCAGAAGCTGACGGCCTCCGAGAAGACCACCGGCGGGATCGACTTCGCCAAGCTCCTGCCGCTGCTCGCGCCGATCGTCATGAACGTCGTGGCGAACCGGAAGAGCCAGAAGCAGGCCGAATCGGACGGCGGGTTCGACCTGGGCAGCCTGATCGGCGGACTCGTCGGCGGCGGATCCTCGGGCGGATCGACCGGCGGCGGGATCGACCTCGGCGCGATCGGCGACGTGCTGGGCGGCTTCTTCGGCGGGCGCAGGTAACCCGAGCCGCCCGCCCTACGACGCGGGCGTGAAGGGCGGCGTGACCCCGCCGGCGTAGACGGGTGCGGGCAGCACCGTGTCGGTCGCCCCGTCGCGGATGGCGCGGATCGCGTCGGCGATCTCCGTCGCGTTCTCGGGCACGGGCAGCCCGCAGGCGGCCAGCTCGGAGGCGAACTCCAGCGTCAGGCGCGTCTTGCCCGCCGCGACCGCGTCGGCCGTCGTCCCGGTGGCCTGCGGCGTGCTCGCGTTCTCGACATCGGGCACCTCGGCGCACACGTGGTAGACGCCCCCGCCCTCGACCCACACGACCTCGTCCTCGCCGAGGATCTGGATGACCGTCGACTGATCCGCCGTGTACTGCTCGACCGACGGCGGGTCGACATCGATGCCGAGCGCGATCGCGACGACCGCGATGACGCCGCCGATGGCTCCCGCGATGCCCTTCTGCGACTTCGACATGTCCTTGTTCATGAGGACGAGGATGATGAGGGGCACGAACGCGACGACCGCGACGATGGCCCCGAGCTGGTTCTGCACGAAGAACCGCACGGTGTCCGAGCGCCTGGCGGGGTCGAGCCGGTTGGCGCGCTTCCACAGCATCGAGCCGGTGATCGACAGCGCGCCGATCACGACGAAGGCCACGATGAGCGAGATGAACGCCCACTGCGGGAACTCGTAGCCGACCTCGTGCGCCTCGAGCAGGCCGGTCTCGTCGTCGCGGACGATCCCCTCCTCGCCCACCGGCACGCGCTGGCGCAGCAGCCAGAAGATGGCGACGAGCTCGAGCGCGATCGCGACGATCCACAGCACCCACGAGACGATCCGCAGCGTCGTCGCCTGCTTCTTGCCCGCCTCGGTCGGCTTCCAGTCGGCCGCGGCCGCCTTCTCGGTGGTGTTCTCGGCCATGATCCCCCCCATACGCCGATCCCCCTGACCGGCGGATCGAGCATAGCGGCGCGCCGCCGCTCGCGGGGATCTACGCGGCGGCCGCGGCGCGCGCGGCGGCGGGCAGCGCCGCGGTGATCCGCTCGAGCGCGGCGGCGTCGTGTGCGGCCGTGAGGAACCAGGCCTCGAAGACGCTCGGCGGCAGGTGCACGCCGGCGTCGAGCATGGCGTGGAAGAACGGGGTGTAGCGGAAGGCGTCCTGCGTCTTGGCCCGCTCATACGTCACGGGCGCCTCGTCGAGGAACGCGAGCCCGAACAGGGTGCCGACGCGCGGGACGGCGTGCGCGACGCCCTCCGCGGCGAGCGCGGCCGAGAGCGCGTCGATGACGACGGAGGCCGCGGCGTCGACCGCGACGTACACCTCGGGGGTCGCCAGCTCGAGCGTGCGGATGCCGGCGGCCACCGACAGCGGGTTCCCCGACAGCGTGCCCGCCTGGTAGACGGGTCCGGACGGCGCGAGGTGCTCCATCACGGTGCGCTTGCCGCCGAGGGCGGCGAGGGGCATGCCGCCGCCGATCACCTTGCCGAACGTGACGATGTCGGGCTCGTAGGCCTCGCCGGACTCCACCTGCAGCCCCCACATGCCCGCGGGGTGCACGCGGAAGCCCGTGAGCACCTCGTCGAGGATGAGCAGCGCACCGTGGCGGTGGGCGACGTCGGCGAGTCCGCTGTTGAAGCCCGCCGGCGGCACGACGACGCCCATGTTGGCGGGCGCGGCCTCGACGATCACCGCCGCGATGCGGTCGCCGTGGGTCTCGAACGCCGCGCGCACCGCGTCGAGGTCGCCGTAGGGCAGCACGAGGGTCTCGGCCGCCACGGCCGCGGGCACGCCGGCGGTGCCGGGCAGCGCGAGCGTCGCGACGCCCGATCCGGCGGAGGCGAGCAGCCCGTCGGAGTGGCCGTGGTAGTTGCCGTCGAACTTCACGAGCAGGTCGCGGCCCGTCACGCCGCGCGCGAGGCGGATGGCGGTCATCGTCGCCTCGGTGCCGGTGGACACGAGGCGCACCTCCTCGACCGGGCTCAGGCCGCCGGCGCGCACGCGCTGGGTCACGAGCTCGGCCAGCCGCACCTCGCCCTCGGTGGGCGCGCCGAACGACAGCCCGCGCGAGGCCGCCTCCTGCACCGCCGCGACGACCTCGGGATGCGCGTGGCCCAGCAGGGCCGGACCCCACGACGCGACGAGGTCGACGTACTCGCGACCCGCGGCGTCGGTCACGTACGCCCCGCGCGCGGAGGCGAGGAAGCGGGGCGTGCCCCCGACCGATCCGTACGCCCGCACCGGCGAGTTCACCCCACCGGGGATGACATCGCGGGCGTGGGCGAACAGTTCGTCGTTGCGATCGGCCATGCTCCCATTCTCCCGCGCCCCGCCTGGGCGCGCCCGGTGCGGCCGGATCGCGGAGAGGTCAGAGCTCCTCGCGGAGCCAGCCGGCCGCCTCCGCAGCCCAGTACGTGAGGATGGCGTCGGCCCCGGCGCGGCGGATGCCCAGGAGGGAGTCCTGGATGGCCGCGCGGCGGTCGATCCAGCCGTTCGCGGCGGCGGCCTCGATCATCGCGTACTCCCCCGAGACCTGGTAGGCCCACACGGGGACGTCGACGGCCGCGCGCACGTCGGCGAGCACGTCGAGGTACGGCTGGGCGGGCTTGACCATGACGATGTCGGCGCCCTCCTCGGCGTCGATCACCGCCTCCTTGACCCCCTCGCGGGCGTTGGCCGGATCGAGCTGGTAGGTGCGGCGATCGCCCTTCAGCTGCGAGTCGACCGCCTCGCGGAAGGGGCCGTAGAACGCGCCGGCGTACTTCGCGGAGTACGCCATGATGAGCGTGTCGGCGAAGCCGGCGGCGTCGAGCGCCTCGCGCACCGCCGCGACCTGGCCGTCCATCATGCCGCTCAGGCCCAGCAGCGCCGATCCCGCGCGTGCCTGCGCGACGCCCATGGCGGCGTAGCGCTCGAGCGTGGCGTCGTTGTCCACCGATCCGTCGGCGGCGAGCACGCCGCAGTGACCGTGGTCGGTGAACTCGTCCAGGCACAGATCGGTCTGCACGACGAGCGCGTCGCCGACCTCGGCGACGACGGCCTCCGTGGCGACGTTGAGGATGCCGCGCGGATCGTCGGCGCCCGATCCGGTCGCGTCGCGCACGGCCGGCACGCCGAAGAGCATGACGCCGCCGACGCCGGCCTCGGCCGCCTCGGCGGCGGCGCGGCGCAGCGTGTCGAGCGTGTGCTGCACGACGCCCGGCATGGACGAGATCGCGACGGGCTCGTCGATCCCCTCGCGCACGAACATCGGCAGCACGAGCTGCGACGGCACGAGGTGCGTCTCGCGCACGAGGCGGCGGACGGCGGGGGACTGCCGCAGGCGGCGCGGCCGGTGCTCGGGGAAGCTCACCTGTGCTCCTGGGGTCGGTCGACCACCGCGTTCGAGCCCGTGTCGGCGATCGCGAGCGCCTCCGGGGTCGGCGGCGGCACGGGGATGGCCGCGAGCGTGTCGATCAGCGAGTCGATCGTCTGCGTCGGCGCGACGACCCGCACCGGCAGGCCCACGCGCTCGGCGTCGCGCGCCGTGCGGGGGCCGATCGCGGCGATGACGGTCTGATCCGGGATCTGCGGGAACTGCTCGCGCACCTGCTCGGCCACCGATCCGCTCGTGACGAGGATCGCGTTGATCCGGCCCGTCTCGACGTCGCGCGCGACGCGGTCCGAGACCGGCACGCCGATCGTGCGATACGCCACGACGCTGCGCACGTCGTGCCCGGCCTTGCGCAGCGCGGTCGTGAGCACCGGCTTGGCGATCTCGCTGCGCAGCGCGAGCACGCGCCGCGGCTCGGTCTCGAGCTCGATCATCTGGTGCGCGAGCCCGGCGGCGGAGTTCTCGATCTCGGGCACGAGGTCGACGCGGTAGCCGACCGCCGCGAGGGCGGCGGCCGTCGTCTCGCCCACGGCGGCGACCTTCGTCGTCTCGGGGATCGTCGCCTGGTACGCGTAGAGCACGTCCACCGTCGTGGCACTCGTGACCGTGAGCCAGTCGAACCGGCCCTCGCGCAGATCGGCGAGCGCCGCCTCGAGCGTGGCCACGTCGTCGGTGGGCGCGAAGTTGATGAGCGGCGCGATCACCGGCACGGCGCCCTTGGAGCGCAGTGTCGCGGCGACGCCGTCGCCCCACGGTCCGCCGCGGGGGACGAGCACGCGCCAGCCCGAGAGGGGCCTGGCGGTCTTCGCTTCTGTGTCTGGAGTCATGGAGTGGGGGGTCCCGATACGAGGTCGCTCGCCCCGGCCTCGAGCAGCCGACGCGCGACCTCGTTTCCGATGTCGTCGGCGCGCGGGTACGCGCCGGAAGCGTCGTCGTCGGCGCTGCCTGTGTCCCGACTATACCCCTGGTCGCCGGAGGCGGAAATCGGCCCGATCAGCCGATCCTCCGCCCAGCGCACGGTCTGCGACGGGTCGGCGCCATACACCTCGGCGCGCAGCCGCAGGCGCTCGCCGTCGACGATCGCGTGCACGCCGACGGGCGCGTGGCAGCCGGCCTCGATGCCCGCGAGGATCGTCCGCTCGACCGTCTGCGCGCAGCGGGTGGCCGGATCGTCGAGGCGGCCGACCGCGGCGAGCAGCTCGGCGTCGGCGTCGTCGCGCATCTCCACCGCCAGCACGCCCTGCCCGGCCGCCGTGGGCCAGTCCTCGAGGTCGCGCGGCTCGACGTGCAGGTCGATCTCGGCCCCGAGGCGCGCCAGGCCCGCCGCGGCGAGCACGATCGCGTCGAGCTCGCCGTCGCGCACGCGCGCCATGCGCGAGTCGACGTTGCCGCGCAGATCCCGGATCTCGACGCCCGGGTTCGCGGCGCGCACCTGCGCGATGCGTCGCGGCGATCCCGTGCCGACGAGCGATCCGGCCGGCAGGTCCTCGAGCCGCGTGCCGTCGCGCGTGATGATGACGTCGCGCGCGTCGGCGCGGCGCGGCGTCGCGGCGATGACGAGGCCGGGGGCCGGCGAGGTCGGCAGGTCCTTGAGGGAGTGGACGAGCAGGTCGCACTCGCCCGCGAGCAGCGCCTCGCGCAGCCGCGTGGCGAAGACGCCCGTGCCGCCGAGACTGGCGAGCGAGGCGCGCGTCGTGTCGCCCTCCGAGACGATCCGCACGAGCTCCACGGGGCGGCCCGTGACCGCCTCGAGGTCGCGCGCCACCATGCCGGACTGCGCCATGGCCAGCGCGCTGCGGCGCGTGCCGAGCCGGATCGGCGCGCCCGCTGCCGGGGTCGTCACTGCAGCACTTCCGGGATCTCGTCGAGCGCGATCCGGCGGCCGGTGAAGAAGGGCACCTCCTCGCGCACGTGGCGGCGCGCCTCGGTGTAGCGCAGCTCGCGCATCATGTCGACGAGGTCGGTGAGCTCGTCGGCCTCCATCGGCAGCATCCACTCGTAGTCGCCGAGCGCGAACGACGCCATGGTGTTGGCCGTGACGCCCGTGAACGCGGCGCCCTTGCGGCCGTGATCGGCGAGCATCGCGCGGCGCTCCTCGTCGGGCAGCAGGTACCACTCGTAGCTGCGCACGAACGGGTAGACGGTGAGCCACTCCTTCGGAGCGATGCCGCGGAGGTAGCCGGGCACGTGGCGCTTGTTGAACTCCGCGTCGCGGTGCACCGCCATCGCGTTCCACGTGGGCAGGAGCGGGCGCAGCAGCTCGGTGCGGCGCAGGCGGCGCACGGCCTTCTGCAGATCCTCGGCGACGGGTCCGTGCAGCCACACCATGAGGTCGGCGTCGGCCCGCAGCCCGCTGACGTCGTAGAACCCGCGCACCGTGACGCCGCGCTCGGAGAGGAATCCGACGATGTTCTCGAGCTCGGTGGGATCGGTCTCGCTCACCGCCTGCGCCGGGTTGCGGCGCCACACGGCCCAGAGGCTGTAGTCGTCGCCGGCGCGCTCGGGGGCGTCGGCCTGGTCGAGGGGCTGGTTCTGCGCCATGCCGTCATTCTCCCACCGCGAGGTGAGTGATCGATCCGCGTTCCTGGGGCCGCCGCATCCGGACCGGGAGTGCTCCTTCGGGTCGAGCCTCCCGGGCCCGGATGCGGAGCGGATCAGGCGTTGCGCCTCGCGCGACGACGGCTGAGGAGCAGCACGCTGCCCGCGATCAGCAGCATCGACGCCACGGCGATCGACGTGCCGACCTCCGTGCCCGTGTCCGGCAGCTTCCCCGCGACCGTCACGGGCGCCCAGGCGACGACCGCGCCGTCGGCATCCGTGAACACGACGCGGTGCTCGCCCGGCGCGACGGAGGCGGGAACGCTCAGCGTGACGACGCCGTTCGCGTCCGACGTCCTCCACCCGAGCGCGACCGGCTCGGAGAACATCCAGACGTAGTAGCCGGTGCTCGGCGCGAGGCCGGCGACCGTGAACGTCCCGCCGGGTACGGCGGAGCCGCTCGTCACGCTCGCGCCACCGCGGTTGCCGCCGTTCAGCGTGGCCGCATCGGGGGCCGCCGGATCGCCGCCACCGCTGGACGGCAGAACGACGGTCGGCTCGGGCTCCGACGTCTCCACAGGTGCCGGCGTCTCCGTGGGCTCCGGCTGCGGTGTGGGTTCGGGCGCCGGGGTCGGCTCCGGCGTCGGCGTGGGCGTCGGTTCGGGCGTCGGCTCCGGCGTCGGCTCCGGCGTCGGCTCCGGCGTCGGCTCGGGCGTCGGCTCGGGCGTCGGCTCCGGGTCCGGCGCCGCGTTCGTCCGCTGCGTGCGCGATGCCGCCTCACCCGCTCCGGCCTCGTTGCGGGCGGCGACGCGCACCGTGTACTCCGTCGCAGCCTCGAGGCCGGCGATCGTCGCGGACGTGCCGCTCACGCTCACCGTCGCGCCCGGCACGGCCACACCGGCCGTGAGCACCTCGACGACGTACCCGTCGATCGTCCCGCCGCCCGTGTCCGCGGGCGCATCCCATGCGACGCGCAGCCCGGTCGGCGACACCGGCTCCAGCGAGGTGATGACCGGTGCCCCCGGCACCACGATCCGCTCGGTGGTGAATGCGACCGGCTCCGAGGCGGCACCCACCCCGGCGCTGTTGCGCGCCGCGACCGTGACCTCGTACGCCGTGGCCGGGCTCAGCCCGGAGATCGGCAGGGAGCGCACATCGCCGACCTCGATCACGCGCGGCGCGGGCGCGCCCTCGGCCCGCACCGAGACGACGTAGCCCGTGACGGGCGCGCCGCCGTCGACGGCGGGCAGTGCCCACGACACGGTCGCGCCGCGCGTCGTCACCTCACCCACCGACGGCGCCGCCGGGATGCCCGGCGCCACGACCGGAGCGGTGACGGTGAGGGTCGCCTCGCGAGAGATCCTCTCCTCGCCGTCCCGCGTGAACACGGCGCGGAAGACGCGCTCGCCGACCTCGTCGGTCGAGACGGTGAGGGTGGTGTCCGTGGCACCCTCGAGGTCGACCCATTCGCCGTCGATGCGCTCCTGCCACTGCAGGTCGGGCTGCGGCCGGCCGGAGGCGATGGCCGTGAACTCGGCGTACCCGCCCGCCTCGACCGCGACGCCCACGGGGTTGCGCGTGATCTCGAAGGCCTCGGTGAGCGTCTGCTCCGGGCGGAGCGGCTTCTCGCCCTCCTCCAGCGGCAGCGGACGCGGCACCTCGATCTCGGGCGTGCGCTTGCCCGCCTCGATCTCGATGATCTTGGCCTCCGCGCGCGTGGCCTTGTTCGGATACCACGACGTGCCGTGCTCCTCCGTGTACACGTACAGGGTGTAGCGGCCGGGGTCGACCGGCGGCAGCTCGAACCGTCCGTTCTCGTCCGTCGTCGTCTCGATCCCGAGGATCGCGTCGGCCGGGTCCTCCGGGACGAACATGCTGCGCAGCACGGAGAAGAGCGAGAGCTCCGGCGCGGTGGCGAGGCCCACCGTCGCCCCGGCGAGCGGCTTGCCGTCCGGGCCCTTGATGACACCGCGCGCCACGCCGCCGAGACCGAGGCGCGCCTCGATGCCGGTGAGCGGACGGTCGACGATCGTGATGGTGCGGGCCTGCTCCTCGGACGCCGCGCCGTCGTACCACTGCTCGACGTAGAGGCCCTCGTAGTTGCGGAACACCAGCGTGTACTCGCCGGGAGGCAGAGCGGGAGTGGTGAACGTGCCGTCCGAGTTCGTGTAGACGCCGCTGCTCATCCAGTCGTCGCCGACGCGGCGCACCACGGACACCACGATGTCCTCCAGCCCGACGCCGAGGTTGTCCGCGCGCACCGTGCCCGAGATCGCATAGGCCGGCTGTCGGTAGACCGTGTGACCCACGAGACCCTCCGCGGGCACCGTGACCGGCGCCGGCGTGACGAAGGCGTCATCGGCGAGGCCGATGCGGTACGCGCCGGGGCCCGGCAGCTCGAGCGTGTACGCGCCATGTGCGTCCGTGTACGCGTAGGTCCAGGTGTCCTCCTCGCGCACGGACACGTACGGCAGCGGCTCTCCGGTGAGCGCGTCGATCACGGTGCCCGTGACGGTCACGCCCGCCTCGAGCGCGGCATCCAGCACCACGGGCGCCTCGCCGAGCGCGGGCGCCACGACCGGCTCCGCCTCGTCGCGCGTGACCGCCTCCGGCCACCACTGCGTCGCGACACCCTCGCCCGTGAACTCGACGAAGTACTCGCGGCCCGCAGTGAGGTCGTAGAACGCGTAGCCGCCCTCGTCGTCGAGGTAGCTGTTCCGGGAGTTCCACCAGCCGCCGCCGTCCGACCACTCGCCCGGCTCCCACCAGTGGACCGTCACCTCTCCGCCGCGCAGCGGCTCGCCCGTCCGCGCGTCCGTCACCGTCCCGATGATCTGGGGCACCAGCTCGAGCGCCTGGGCCTCGGTGTGCTGGCCCGCCCGCACGGTGATCGCCTCGCCATAGATCGACTGGGTGCCATCGATCACGTACCGGAGGCTGTAGCGACCCTCCGCAACGCCCCACATGTCCCACGTGCCCCACGACGCGTCGCCGCGCACCAGATAGAGGCGCTCGCTGAACACGGCACCCTCCATCGGATCGAGGTAGATCTCGAGCGACTCGACCGTCTCAGGCACCGTGAACGCGCCGTGAACGGCGCCCCCGATCTTCTGCGCGATGTCCGCCGCATCGAAGACGCTGCCGTCGCCGATCTCGATCGCCGACGCGCCCGGCCGGGTGCCGTCGCCGCCGTACCAGGTCTGCGCGCCGAACGGCTCGGACCGGTCGACCGCCACGGCGTAGTTCTGCGGCGCCAGCCGCGGGAACTCGTAGGATCCGTCCGCCCCCGTGGTGGTCGTGCGCACGGGAACCTCCTGGTTGCTCGCGCGGTACAGGCTCACACGCGCCTCCGCGAGAGGCTCACCCGACGAATCCGTCACCACCCCCGAGATGGAGCCGGTGCCGCCGCCGACGTGCACGGCCTGCGGCTCGTCGTCCGAGAGGGTCACAATGGTCGCCTCCTCGCGAGACGTCGCGTTCTCCCACCACACCGTCCGGTACTCGCCGGTGTCGTTCCACACGCGGAAGCTCACGACCACGTCGGCGCCTGCGGGAAGCTCGAACGTGACGGCGGGAGTCGATCCGTCGATGAAGCCGGAAGCGAGCTCGGCAGCACCGTCCGCCTCGAAGACCTGCACGAACGTGTGTGCGTCGGAGTACGTCTCGGCCGTCAGCAGCGCCACTGGCGGGAGCGCGAGCGGCTCGGGATAGACGAAGTCCTGTCCGGGTAGGAGCTCCACGGGGCCGCCCAGCGGGATCGTCGTCGTCCCGCCCGCGTCGTTGCTGAGCCCGACGCTCAGCCGCATCGTGCCGGGGAGGACGCTGTGAACGGCGAAGGAGCCCGTCGCCGCGTCATAGTCGGCGACCGCGAGCATCGTTCCGTCGTTGCGCACGAGCTGGACCCACTGAACACGCTCGCGGAGGCCCTCCGCGAGCGTGCCCGACACGCCCGCACCCTGCACGGCCGCGATGTCGACGCCGGTGGCGTCGCCATCGAGCGTGAGCCGCTCGGCGGTTTCCCAGGACGTGCTGCCGCCGTAGAACGTCGTCATGAGGTTGTCGCGCCCGCGGAAGTCGGCGCTCACGGTCCACGCGCCCGACGCGAGTCCGGTCAGCACGTACCGCCCGGCCTCGTCGGTGATGGCGCAGCCGATGTGCGACGAGGCCCATTCATCGCCGTCCTGCTGCTGCCGCTCACCGAGGATGTAGGCCCCGGCGATCGGCCGGCCCTGCGCATCGCGCACCGTGCCGGAGATCGAGTGGGGCCCCGCGCCGGCGGGCGCGTTGCACCACGCATCGGCCGGTGTCTCGGCCGCGGCGGCGGCGTGGGGAGTCACGGCGTTCGCCGCGTCGGAGGAGACGACGTGCTCCGCGTCCGTCGGCGTTGCGCCGTCCGCACCGTCGATCACGGTCTGAGCGCCCGCTCCGTTCGTTTCGGGTGCGCCGTACTCGGGCGCGGGCGTCGAGCCGTCCGACTCGTCGCCCGCCAGGCCCAGCTCCTGGTCGAGGGCCGCTGTGGGCACCTCCGACGACGCCGCGTCGGCACTCGCCTCGGGGGACGCCGCATCGGCTCCGGTGTCGGCCGTGGCCTCGATGACGGGGGCGAGATCGTCCACGGCCAGGGCGGGCACCGCCGCTCCGCCGAAGACGAGCGCGAACGCAGTGATCAGTGACAGCAGCGTGGCCGCGCGCGTGCCGCGGCGACGGTCGTGATGACGCACAGAATCTCCTCGGGCCGGGAACCCCGACGGGTCCCGTTCAGAGACTTCTTAGCAACGCCACACCGATCCGCACCGCCCCTACCCGGGTAGCGATTTGTATGAACCGGCAAACCACACACGTCCGCGCCGGACGTTCCGCACAAGTCCCGGACGATCCCAGACGAACTCGGAAGATCCGGACGCCCGCGGCGTGCCCGCCGCGGAGTGTCAGCCGCGCTTGCTCAGCAGCGTGACCAGGCCCCACACGGCCGCGCCGACCGCCGCCGCGATGGCGACGGCGCCCGCGGCGGCGAGACCGGGCTTGCGGCGGGCGAACGCCTTCGCCTCCGCGACCTTGCGCTCGGTGGCCTCCGCGGCGCGCGCCGGCACGTTGGCCTTGTGCTCGATGGCGGCGAGCGCCGCCCTGAGCTCGGCCCTGGCGCGCTCGACCTCGTCGGTGATGCCGCTCGGGACGACGGTCTTGGGCAGCTCGTCAGAACTCATCGGCGAACTCCTTCACGATGCGCGCGTCGGTCTTGACGGCCTTGCCCGGCCCCTCGAGCCTCTGGATCTCGCGGACGTGCCCGAAGTAGGCCCACGCGCCGGCGACGGCGGCGAGGACGATGCCGATCGCGACGACGATGAGCGCCGCGACCCACAGGGGCATCCACAGGTCCAGCAGGATCACGAAGAACGCCAGGAACGCCGGGATCGTCCAGAACAGGAAGAAGAGGGCGATGATCCCGAAGACGGCGGTGAGCCCGCCGTGCTTGGCGAGCTGCCCGACGTAGCCCTTGGCGGCCCGGATCTCGGCCTTCACGAGGTCGGAGACGAGCCCCGGAACGTCGCCGATCAGCGTCAGCAGTCCGTCATCCGCCCGATCGCGGACGGGCGAGGGACGCGAGGTGCGCGGGGACATCAGTCGTCCGCGGCCTTCTTCACGTCGTCGACCGTGTCCTTCGCCTCATCGATGACGGCGTCGAGCTTCTGCCCGGGCGTGCCGGTGTTCGAGGCGATGGTCTTCACGACGCCGACGAGGCCGCCCCACGCCGCAGCCGGCACCTTCATGGCGCCCGAGGCGGCGAGGTCCTTGACCCGGCCCACCTGCTCCTGCACGGGCTCGAGGTTCCACACCTTGGCGGCCTGCGTCTTGATCTGCTCGTACCGCTTGCGACCGGCGCGGGTGCCGAGCACGTAGCCCACACCGAGCCCGATCACGAGTCCCACCTTGCCCCTCATGGGGTCTCCTCACGTCGTCGGAGTGCGTCGGCTCCCACGATAACCCGCTTGTGTTTCGGATGCATTCCGCTTGCGGAATCCGTTGGCGCGCGGTAGAACATGCGCCTCAGCCGAACAGCGCCGCGCGACGGAGGCGCTCGGCCTCGCCGATCGCGTCGGGCACGACCTGCGCCAGCCCTGTGCCCGAGAGCCAGGCTCCCGCCGCGCCGAGCCCCGGCACGGCCTCGATCGCGGCGCGGGCCGCGCGTGCGTCGTCGCGGCGCCCGATGGTGGCGGCCGGCTGCGACTGCGAGAAGCGCTCGAGCGCGAACCCGCGCACGCGATCGGCGGGCAGCGGCACGCCGAGCAGCGCCGACACCTGCTCGCGCGCGAGCTCGGCGGCCTCGTCTGCGGAGAGCCCGTCCGTGGCGGGCGCGTCGCCCTGGGCGCCGAACGAGACGCGCACCACGTGCCGGCCGGGGCCCGCCGCCTCGGCGACCCAGCCCCACTTCGCCGTGGCGTGGGTGAGTGCCTTGGCCCGGAAGGATCCGGGCACCGTGAGCACGCCCGTGCCGCGCGGGGCCGCGTCGAGCTCGGGCGCATCGAGCACGAGCGTGGCGACGTGCACGACGGGGCCGGGGCGCGGCGGCTCCACCGCGAGCGCGGCGGCGTGCGGGGCGAGCAGGCGGCGCGCCGCCGGCTCCTCGGTCGCGACGATGACGAGGTCGAACGCGGCGGGCTCCGGGGCGCTCGGGGCGGGGGCTGCGGCCGGCGATTCGGTTGCGGTGGTCGCTTCATCTTCGCGGCCTTCGGCCGCTTCGTTCAGCAACCGGTGGGTGTCGGCGGCCTCGTCCGGCGACCGATGGGTGTCGGTGGCGTCGCTCGCCGGCTCCGCGTCGTCCTCCGGCGCGACGACGATCCAGCGCTCGTCCTCGCGCTCCAGCGCGGTGACGGGGGTGCCGGTGCGGATCTGCACGCCGAGCTCGACGAGCCGCGTCGCGAGGGCGTCGACGAGCGTGCCCATGCCGCCGCGCAGGCCCTGCACCGCCGATCCGGGGGCGCCCGCCTTGGCGCGGCGCTCGCGCTGCAGCAGGTCGACCGCGCCGAGCAGCGACCCCGTCTTCGTCAGCGCGCCGTTCAGCCCGGGGGCCGCGGCATCCGGATCGATGTCGTCCGGGTGCGCCGAGTACACGCCGTGCGTGACCGGCGCGACCAGCCGATCCCGCACCCGCTCGCCCAGCCGCGTGCGCACGAGGTGGCCCAGGCTCCGGTCCCGGCCGATCGTGAGCAGCGGCCGCACGCGGTCGAGGTATGCCCGCCACGCGCCGCCCCACCCGATGACGCGGCGCACGTCGTCGGCGAACGGGTTGGCCGGGATTCCCAGGATGCCGCCGGCCGGCAGGGGGGCCGCGGCACCGCCGGGCAGACCGGCGACCCAGGCGCCGCCCGCGCCCGTACCGGGCTCGACCACGAGGTCGCCCAGCCCGAGCTCGTCGACGAGCGCGCGCACGTGGCCGCCGCGCGTGGCGAAGCTCTCGGCGCCCAGGTCGAGCCGGAGGCCGTCGACCTCGCCCGAGCGCACGGCGCCGCCGAGGCGGTCCTCGGCCTCGTAGAGCGTGACGCCCATGCCGACCTTGGCGAACTCGAGCGCGGCGACGAGGCCGCCGATGCCGCCGCCGATCACGGCGACGCGGGTCTCGACGGCGCGCTCGTGCAGGCGCTCGAGCTCCTCGCTCACTTCGATCCGCTCCCGTCCGCCGCGGCCTCGGCGTGCACGAGCTCGACGATCCGGGTCAGCACGTCGGGGTCGGTCTCGGGCGGCACGCCGTGGCCGAGGTTGACGACGTGCGCGCGGGCCGCGCGACCCCGGCGCAGCACGTCGCGCACGTGCGCCTCGAGCACGGGCCACGGGGCGCCGAGCAGCGCCGGGTCGATGTTGCCCTGCAGCGTCGTGTCGGATCCGACGATCGCCGCGGCCTCGTCGAGCGGCAGGCGCCAGTCGACGCCCACGGCGTCGGCGACGCCGTCGAGGCGCATGTCGGCGAGGAACGGGCCCGTGCCCACGCCGAAGTGGATCACCGGCACGGGCAGGTCGGCGACCGCCGCCTTGGAGTGCGGCGCGACGAAGGCGCGGAAGGCGGCAGGCGACAGCGATCCGGCCCACGAGTCGAACAGCTGCACGGCCGCGACGCCCGCCTCGATCTGCGCGCCGAGGAACGCGCGCGAGACGCGCGAGAGCCAGCCGGCCAGGCGGTGCCAGGCCTCGGGATCGGCGTGCATCATGGCCCGCGCGCGCAGGTGCTCCTTGGAGGGGCCGCCCTCGACGAGGTAGGCCGCGAGCGTGAAGGGGGCGCCGGCGAACCCGATGAGGGGCGTCTGCCCGAGCTCGGCGGTGGTCAGGCGCACGGCCTCGCGGATCGGATCGGCGGCCGCGGCGACCTCCTCGGGATCGATCGACGTCACGCGGGCCACGTCGTCCGCCGTGCGCACGGGCGCGGCGAAGACGGGTCCGCGGCCGGGCTCGATCTCGACCTCGATGCCCGCCAGCCGCAGCGGCACGACGATGTCGCTGAAGAAGATGCCCGCGTCGACCCCGTGCCGGCGCACCGGCTGCAGCGTGATCTCGGCCGCCAGCTCGGGCGTGAGGCACGCGTCGAGCATGCGCGTGCCCACGCGCAGCTCGCGGTACTCCGGCAGCGAGCGACCGGCCTGCCGCATGAACCAGACGGGGGCGGTGGCGGGGCGGTCGCCGTGCAGCGCGCGCACGAGCGCGGACGTGGAGGTCATGCGTCCATTCTTCCCATCGCCCGCCGTGGGATCCCTGTGTCGGTGCACGGCGATCCTGCGGAGCGCCCGCGGTAAGGGCACCCTAATCATGAATCATTCAGGAAAAGCTTCGACGGGCTGTAGAATCGGTTCTCGTGCTGCTGTGCGTCACCGCGAGTCACAAGACCGCCCCGTTCGATCTGCTCGAACGGCTCTCGACGCACGCCACGGCGGTCGCGCCGCTCATCGCCGGACGCGAGCGGGTGCAGGGTGCCGTCGTGCTCTCCACGTGCAACCGCGTCGAGGCCTACGTCGAGGTGCCCGAGGGTGCCGAGACGCACGGCGTCGAGGCCGCGCTCGACGCCCTCCACGCCGCGACGGGCGTGGGCCCGAGCGAACTCGAGGGCGCGTACGAGGTGAAGGCGGGCGGCCGCGTGGCCGAGCACCTGTTCTCGGTGGCCTCCGGCCTCGAGTCCGTCGTCGTCGGCGAGGGAGAGATCGCGGGCCAGGTGCGCCGCGCGCTCGACGACGCCCGCGCGTTCGAGGCGACCTCCCCCGAGCTCGAGCGCCTGTTCCAGCGCGCCACCGAGACGCAGAAGGGCATCAAGAACGCCACCGCGCTCGGCCGCGCCGGGCGCTCGCTCGTGCGCCTCGCGCTCGAGCTGGCCGACAGCCGGATCGCCGACTGGAGCGGCCTGCGCACGCTGCTCGTGGGTACGGGCGCCTACGCCGCCGCCACGCTCGCGGCGCTGCGCGACCACGGCGTCACCGACATCACGGTGCACTCCCCCTCCGGGCGCGGCGCCCGCTTCGCCGCCAAGCACGACATCGCCTTCGTGGAGGCCGACGGCTTCGCCGAGGCCGCCGCCTCCGCCGACCTCGTCATCACGTGCACCTCGAACGAGGATCCGGTCGTCACGCCCGACCTGCTGCACCGCGGCGGCTACCGCGACCGCGGCTTCGTGATCGACCTGGGCCTGCCCCGCAACGTGGCGCCCGAGGTGGGCGAGCTCGAGGGCATGACGCTGCTCGACCTCGAGACGATCCGCCTGCACGCGCCGCTCGAGGAGCTGCGCGCCCACGACGACGCCCGCCGCATGGTGCACGAAGCCGCCGCCAAGTTCCACCTCGTCGGCCGCGAGCAGAGCGCCGCGCCCGCGATCGTGGCCCTGCGCGAGCGGGTCTTCGAGGTGCTCGACGCCGAGATCGACCGCGCCAAGGGCCGCGGCGACGACGAGCGCGTCGAGCAGGCGCTGCGCCACATGGTCGGCCGCCTGCTGCACACCCCCACCTCGCGCGCCCGCGAGCTGGCCGCGCAGGGCCGCGCCGACGACGTCTTCGACGCGCTCGAGACGCTCTTCGGCATCGACGCGCGGCCTGCCGCCACCGAGCGCGACGCCGCGTCGTGCCCGTTCCGCGGCGAGGCCTCGGCCTGAGCCTCGACCGGGAGATCGCGACCCCTGCGAGACTGACGGGATGACGTCCTCCCGCCGATCCGAGGTCCCCCCGTTCGAGGTGATGCGCATCCTCGACCGCGTCGCCGAGCTGCGCGCCGCGGGGCGCGATGTCGTGTCGCTGTGCGCGGGCGAGCCCTCCGGCGGCGCCCCGGCCGCCGTGCACGAGCGCGCGATCCGCGTGCACGAGGCCCGCGATCCGCTGGGCTACACGCCCGCGCTCGGCACGCTCGCGCTGCGCGAGGCGCTGGCGGGCCACTACTCGCGCTCGTACGGGATCGAGCCGGACCCGGCGAGCGTGGCGGTGACGACCGGATCGTCCGGCGCCTTCCTGCTCGCCTTCTTGTCGGCGTTCGAGCACGCCGACCGCGTGGCGCTCGCCCGACCCGGCTACCCGGCGTACCGGAACATCCTGCGCTCGCTCGGCTGCGAGGTGGTCGAGCTCGACTGCGGTCCCGAGGCGCGCTTCCAGCCGACGCCCGAGCTGCTCGACGCCGCCGTGGCCGACGGCGGCCCGATCGCCGGGCTCGTCGTCGCCTCGCCCGCAAACCCGACCGGCACGATGATCGGGCGCGCCGAGCTCGACGCCCTCGCGCAGTGGTGCCGCGACAACGGCGCGCGGCTCGTGAGCGACGAGATCTACCACGGCATCGCCTACCCGGCGGATCCGTCGGAGCCCGGCGCGTTCGGCACGAGCGCCTGGGAGCTGGATCGGTCGTCTATCGTCGTCTCGTCGTTCTCGAAGTACTGGGGCATGACCGGCTTCCGGCTGGGCTGGATGCTCGTGCCCGACGACCTGCGCGGCGCGGTCGACGCGCTCGCCGGCAACCTCGCCCTGTGCCCGCCCGCGCCGGCGCAGCTGGCCGCGCTCGGCGCCTTCGAGGAGCGCTCGTACGCCGAGGCGGCGCGCCGCGTCGAGGAGTTCGCCGCCTCGCGCGCGCTGCTGCTCGGCCGGCTGCCGGAGCTCGGCTGGGGCACGGTCGCGCCCGCCGACGGCGCCTTCTACGTCTACGCCGACATCGCCCCGCGGCTCGGCCCCATCCCCGACTCGTCCGCGTGGTGCGCCGCGCTGCTCGAGCAGGAGGGGGTCGCGGTCGTGCCGGGCGCCGACTTCGACGCGGTCGGCGGCCGCACCTCCATCCGCCTTTCGCTGGCGGCCGGCCCCGCGGCGGTCTCCGAGGCCCTCACCCGCATCCTCCGCTTCCGATCCCGCCCCTGACCCGCCCCTCCCTCGGCGAGACAGCAGCGCCGCGCCGAGACAGCGTGCACATGGGCGGGTGGCGGCGGGGCTTCTTCAACCAGGATGTGCGCATGAGGGCGCTCTTGACGGGAGTCCAAGCGTTCGGCGAGGGCAAGGACACTCCCCGCTTCTACGTGGCGATGTCGGACATCCTCGGTGAAGGACGTGATCCCACGGTCGCGATGTGATCTCGCGCGTGGTGATCTCACGCGCCGGTGTGCGGATCAGCGGCCGCCCGAGAAGCCGCCACCGCCGCCACCGCCCGCGAAGCCGCCGCCGGAGAACGCGCTCGAGCCGGACGACGTGCCGCCCGCCGGCGCGAAGCGCGAGGGCGCGAGCTGCGTGTTCACGTGGGACAGGGATCCGATGAACGCGGCCGTGCGGAACCCGTGCGCGCCCGTCCACCAGCCGGGCTCGCCGGCCGCGTCGTAGCGCACGGCCAGCGCCTCGGCCCACGACTTCTCCTGCCCGAACAGCACGGCCCACGGCAGCAGGCGCTCGTACAGCCGGATCACGGCGCGGTCGTCGCCCGCGTCGACCCGCTCGGCGCCCTCGACCGACTGCAGCACCCGCAGCCGGTCGGCCTCCGCGAGCCGGATGAACTCGCGCAGGCCCTCGAGATGCTCGCGCGCCTCGCTGCCCGCGCGCGTGCGCAGCCGCGGCCGCACCGACAGCAGCAGCGAGACGGCGACGTGCGCCACCGTGAGCAGGAACACGAGCACGGCCACGGGCCCGGCGTCGATCACGCCGCACGCGATCGTCAGGCCGATGCCGATCACTCCGCCCGCCACGGCCGAGACGCGGCCGGCGATCGCCGGCACCCGGTCGTCCGGCTTCGTGAAGTACGGCGCCGTGCGCGCGCGCTGCCCGCGCCCCAGCTTCTCGATGCGCTTGGCGAGCTTCCTGTCGTGCGCGGCGAGTCCGTTCACGGTGCGGTCCTTCGGGAACAGCGCCGCGAACGCGCCGCGCAGGGTCGCCGAGGTCGGGTCGTCGCCCGCGGGCGGCTCGCCCGTGCGCTCGACCGAGAAGGCGTCGCCGTCGTCCTCCGCGACAAGGCGCAGCGATCCGCCGACGGCCAGCGCGATCACCTCGGCGGGGAACACGCGCCCGGCGGCGCCGCCGCCGATCAGGGCGGCGGCGGTGCGGGGCGGGACCGCCGGATCCGGCTCGTACTGCGCCACGACGACCCCGCGCCCGGGCGCGTGCCGCCAGCGGCGCCGCAGCAGCGCCGGGATCGCGATGCCGACGGCCGCGATCGCACCGGAGATCCAGCCGACGACGCCCGCGAACGGGGTCTCGCTGCCGATGTACGGGCGGACGAACGTGCCGGGCTCGAACCGCAGCGCCACGGTCCACTCCTGCGCGGGCGCGCGATCCGTCAGCGACGTCGTGAACACGGCTCCCCCGCCCGCGTCGGCCCGTTCGAGCGCGCACGGATCCGTGGATCCGTGCCGTCCCGTGAAGCAGCGGGTCTCGGCCGTGAGGGCATCCGCGACGGCGGGATCGACCTCGATGCGGGCGTCGGCGCGCGCGATGCTCTGCGGCGTGGCGCCGGGCAGCAGGTCCCAGTAGAACTCGTCGGGCGTGCCCTCGGCGCGATCGGGCGCGAAGGCCACGTTCTCGAGCGTGTACGACACGACGTAGGTGGTCTCGCCGTGCTTGTAGGCGTCGTCGTCGATCGACAGCACCGTGTAGTCGACGTCGTCGATGTCCTCCTCGTCGGTCTCGAACACGACGGGGTCACCGTTCTCGTCCGTCACGGAGATGTCCGAGATCGCGGTCGAGGCGCCCCGGTAGCCGGTGGGGATGCCGCGCACGATGCCGCGGTTCTGGTCGATCTCGGGGAACCGGGCGACCCACGTCTCGGTCACGTCCAGCCGCGCCCGGCCGTCGTCCGTCAGACCCAGGTGCATCCGGGTGTCGTACGACGCGTACGAGAAGTCGTCGACGTCGGCCCGCGCCGGCGCGGCCGGGGCGGAGACGACGAGCGCCGCGGCGAGCGCGAACGCGGCGGCGAGGACGGCTCGGGCGGGGCGCAGACGTCGAACGGGCATCGCCTCAGCCTAGGAAGCCGCGCCGCCCGCCCGCATCCCCCGCGCGGCGGATCCGCGGGGCGGGGTCGGGCCGCCGCCTAGAGTTGCCGTGTGCGGGGTGAGGTTCTTCGGCGGGTTCGCGCCGACCGAGGGCGGCGGCTCAGGCCCAGCAGCCGCGCGAAGATCATCAGGTTCTCGGTGGCCGAGAGCGCCTCGTCGACCGGCGCGAACTGGCCCGTGGGGCCGATCAGCTGGCGCACGATGTGCGGCTCGCGCACCACGTCGTAGCCGAAGATCCGGGCCGGGCCCGCGTCGGGGCGCAGCAGCGTGCCGAGCATGCTGAGCGTCGTGGTCTTGCCCGCGCCATTCGGCCCGAGCACGCCGTAGACCGTGCCCGCCTCGACCACGAGGTCGACGCCGCGGTTCTCGCCGAAGGTCTTGACGACCCCCTCGGCCACGACGGCCGGGGTGCGGGATGTCGTGGATGTCGTCATGGTGTCCGCCTTTCGTTGACTGAAACCAGGCTGATCCGGCGCCCCTGCCGTTCCCGCTGTCGCGGACGCCCGCCCGCTGTCACGGCGCTGTCACAGGCGCGAGAATGGACCCATGGCCCTCACGATCACCGGCGACGACGACGCCGAGCGGCTGCTCGGCCCGTGACCGTGTCAGGGGCCGCGCGTACACTCGACGCATGGTCACCCCTGGGCTCAAAGCGACTGTCGACCGGCTCACGCCGGACGAGCGTCGCGACCTGCTGCATTACCTCGAGCAGACGGTCGATGACCAGTTCGAGCTGACCCGCGAGCAGATCGCAGAGCTCGAACGACGCGATAGCGAACTCACAGACGGCCGTGCCGATTCCGTCGGCATCGACGAGTTCATGCGGCAGGCACGCGCCCGCATCCGATGACATATCGCGTCGTCCTCCACCCCGCGATCCACGTGCAGCTTCTCGCGCACGTTCGGCGCCACTCCTCGTCGATTCGGGGCGCCATTCGCGACCGGTCCTGACCTCATCGACGTCGGTCTCGCGCGAGAGAATGGGGGCATGGACCTGCACATCACCGGCGATGCCGATGCCGACGCCCTGCTGACCGAGAACCCGACGGCGCTGCTCATCGGGATGCTGCTGGACCAGCGGATACACTAACCATGTACTAAACTTGGACTGTGACCAAGGCAGCGATCTACACGCGGATATCACTTGACACCGAGGGTGAGGCGCTGGGCGTGGCGCGCCAGCAGCAGGACTGCCGTGACCTTGCAGCCCGCGACGGCCTGGACGTGGTGGCTGTCTTCACCGACAACGACACCGGCGCGAGTACCCGGTCCCGCAAGAAGGTGCGCCCCCAGTACGCCGACATGCTGCGCCGCGCACGGGACGGTGAGTTCGGGGTGATCGTGTCGTACTCCAATAGCCGCCTGACGCGCCGCCCACTGGAGCTTGAAGAGATCATCACCCTGTACGAGCGCCACGGGGTGCGGTTCGTGACCGTGGTGTCGGGCAATGACGACCTCAGCACGGCTGACGGCCGCATGGTGGCGCGAATCAAGGCCTCCGTGGATGCGGCCGAGGTGGAGCGTACCGCTGAGCGTGTGGCCCGGAAGCACCTGGAAAGCGCGCGTGAGGGCAAGCCGGTAGCCGGAACACGACCGTTCGGCTGGCGGCCGGGAGGGCGCGAGCTTGACGTCAAGGAGGCGGCGCTGATCCGAGAGGCCGCAACCGACATCATCGCCGGCGTCGGCACGTACGCCATTGCCAAGCGGTGGAACGACGCAGGGGTAACGACCTCGACGGGGCGACCGTGGCAAGGGCATGTGCTGACGCGTATGCTGAAGTCCCCCCGGCTGGCGGGCTGGCGCATCCATCAGGGCCAGATCGCTATCGGGCGGGACGGGCAGCCGGTACGAGGCCAGTGGGAACCGGTACTGGATCAGGCCACACACGACGCCGTTGTCGCAGCCCTCAGCCCGGAGGACAGCCGCTCCCGCGTGCCCCGGAAGAACGCGCGTCACTACTTGCTGACGGGCACGCTGCGGTGTGGCCTGTGCGGGGCGGTCATGTACGGCAACGCTGCGAAGTACCCGACGTACGGGTGTTCAGGAAACGGGCATGTGGTGGCCGCGAGCGTTGCGCCGGTCGATGACCTGGTAGCGACCGTGGTGCTGGCGCGGCTGGCCGATGTGGCCGTAGAGACACCAAAGCCTGAGTTCGATGGGGCCGCACGCCTTGCGCAAGTTGAAGGCGATATCGCGCGACTCATGGCCTCGTTCACGTCACGCGAGCTGTCGGCCGAGGTAGTGTTCCCCGCCGTGGCGCAGCTTGAAGAACAGCGCGACGAACTGCGCAGCCAGAAGCGGCGGATGGAAGCGGCAGAGGCAGGGCCAGACTTCACGAACGTGGATCGGGCGACCTGGGATCAGATGGGTGTAGACGAGCGGCGGGCGGTTGTTGAAACGCTGCTGGCCGCTGTCCTTGTTCGCCCGGCCACACGCAAGGGGGGGAATCAGTTCGACCCCGACCGCATCGAGTTC
Organism: Microbacterium sp. NPDC003461; assembly: GCF_053588335.1. NCBI lineage: Bacteria > Bacillati > Actinomycetota > Actinomycetes > Micrococcales > Microbacteriaceae > Microbacterium > Microbacterium sp. NPDC003461. Next base: position 40,550 of record NZ_JBSFPT010000016.1, read on the forward strand.
GTGTGGCACGACACCCCGGCAGCCGAGGGCGTGGCCTGATCGCGGAAGGCGCAGGCGACGCTTCACCTGCGAGGATCAATCCATGGATTTCGTTGCGCTTGTTGTTTCCATCATCTCTGTTCTCATCGCTGGGATCGGAACGCTCCTAGCCAACAAGCGATCGAACGAAGCCCTGCGAGAATCCCGGAAGGCTGTCACGACCGCACTCTGGTCCGCCCTACAGGAGGCGATACAGCGGCTCGTCGCGTTCGACCCGACCACTGAGCCCGTAGGCGAGCGGCTCGCGAACCTGCGCATCGCGATGATTGACCTGGCTGACGAGTTCACCGACTGGCAGGGCCTCGACACCTGGCTGGAGGCGGAGCGTGCCCTGGGAGCGAGCATTGCCCGGCAAGCCATGGATGCGGCGCAGCCCGGCGACACGGTAGACCAGCGGCTCCGGAATCTTGACCCGCTTATGAGCTGGACGCAGGCGCTCAGTCAGAACGTGCGACGGTTCCGCGCCACAGGGTACGACGCGACAGTCCTCGCCAAGCTGGAATCACACGCGCGAGACCTCACCAAGCAGATTCACGATCGCCACGGATGGGAATTGCCGCCGACCCCGAATCCGCGCCTGGAGCCGTTGGATTAGTCGGGCAGGATAAAGCTGATGGATCACGGACTCTTCAACCTCGATGACCCCGCGCCCCGGAACGAAGAACGCGCGCCGATGCCGTTGTCGCCAACTCAACGCCAGGCGATTCGAGAGCTCTTCGCTCAGCTCGGCGTGACCGATGCACGGGCGCAATTCGACATGGTTGCTGAGCTCACAGGTGAAGCGCCCCGGGTTCGGTGGGGGCTCTCAACTCACGGAGGATGAGAGTCATGGCAGCACCGAAGAAGTACCCGGATGAGTTGCGTGAGCGCGCGACGCGGCTCGCGGTCGAGGCACGACAGGACCCGGCGCGGAAGGCTGGTGCGCTTCAGCGCATCGGTGAGCAGCTCGGGATCAACCCGGAGACGCTGCGCGGCTGGGTGAAGCAGGCCGAGATCGACGCCGGGCAGGCGCCTGGGGTGACGACCGCGGAGGCGCAGCGGATCAAGGCGCTTGAGGCCGAGGTGCGGGAGCTGCGGCGGGCGAACGAGATGGCGGATTCAACCGGTGGTCGCAACGAGTTCTGTGAACTTCTCCGATGGTGTCAGATAGCCGAGCGTTTTGCGTGGTCGTCCGTTGAGCGAGTCCTGGATCGCGGTCAGCTCAGCGCGGGTGACGATGCTCAGATCGGTGCTCTTCGGCAGGTACTGGCGTAGCAGTCCGTTGGTGTTCTCGTTGCTTCCGCGCTGCCACGAGGAGTGCGGGTCGCAGAAGTAGATCGGGATGCCGGTCGCTGTCGTGAACTCGGAATGCTTGGCCATCTCGGCGCCCTGATCCCAGGTGATCGTCCGCGCCAGCGACGCCGGCAACGCGGTGATCGCCTCGCGCATTGCGGCCTCCACCTTGTCGGCGCTCTTCCCGTCGGGCAGGTGCAGCAGAAGTGTGAGGCGGGTGCTGCGTTCAACGAGGGTTCCCACGGCGCTGCGACTGTTCTCACCGAGGATCAAGTCGCCTTCCCAATGCCCCGGCATGGCGCGGTCTTCGACCTCCGCGGGGCGCTCGCTGATCATCACCATCCCTGGCAGCCGGCCTCGCCGGTCCGTCGCGGTCCGCGACTTCCGTGCCGCACGCCCTGACCGCAGGCAGCGGGCAAGCTCGCGGCGCAACTGCCCGCGTCCCTGCACGAACAGGGACTGGTAGATCGTCTCGTGACTCACGTGCATCTCCGGGTTGTCGGGATGCTCCAAACGTAAGCGCGCGGCGATTTCCTGCGGCGACCACAGTTGCTCCAGCTGCGTCGCGACAACCTCGAGCAGCCGTCCACTGTCGAGCTTGAACGGCTTCGGTCGGCGGGCCTGCTCTCGTGCGTCCTCGTGCGCCCGCCACGCCGAGTGAGTATTCGGACCGTTGAGCACCACTGAATATTGCGATTGAGCACCACCGGATATTGCGGTTCGGCACCAGCCGATATTGCCGGTGAGCACCGCCCCTCGCGGAGCAGCGCCCACCGGCCCGGTTCAGCTGTTCGTGGCGGTGTGTTCGCGCATGTTGACGTCGCCGGTTTCGATCCAGACGGTGTTGTGGACGATGCGGTCCATGATCGCGTCGGCGTGGACGCCGGAGCCGAGGCGTTGGTGCCAGTCCTTCTTCGCGTACTGGGTGCAGAACGCCGTCGAGGTGGCGTCGTAGCGCCGTTCGAGGAGCTCGAGCAGCATGGACCGGACGTCGTCGGTGGGTGGGTCGAGGAGCCATTCGTCGATCACGAGGAGCGTGAACGCGGCGTACTTTCGCAGCCACTTCTCTCTCCCCGCTGGCCGGTCCCGTGCAGCGGCCCAGGATTCTTCGAGGTCGGGCATGCGGATGTAGTGCGCCCGGTAGCGGTGCTGACACGCCTGCTTCGCCAACGCGGACCCGAGGTAGGACTTCCCGGACCCGGTGAACCCTTGGAAAACGACGTTCTGCTGCCTGCCGATGAACTGGCAGGTCCCGAGCTGAGCGATCACGCCCCTGTCGAGCCCGCGTTGCTCGAGCATGTCAACGCGTCGCAGGTCCGCGTTCGGGTAGCGCAGCCCGGCCCGGCGGATCAGGCCCTCGACCTTGGAGTGGGTGAACGCCGCGTGGGCGTCGTCGACAGCGATCTTGATCCGCTCCTCAAACACCACCCCGATCGTGAGGGCATCGTCCTGGGCCTCGAACGCGTCGACCAGCGACGCGACGCCCATCTCCCGCAGCTTCCGCTTCGTCTCCGAGTCGAGCCGGCTCATCGGGCGTCTCCGGCGTAGTAGTCGGCGCCGCGGACATACCCGGCCGGCTCCGCCGCGGGTGTCGACCATGCCTCACGGCCTGCGGGGTCGTCTTGCCTGGTCTCGAGGATGGGCCGCAGGTGCGCGTAGCGCGGCGACCTCACCCTCGACGCGAGAGCGACGCCGGCGGCAGCTTCGACGCGGTCGGCGGAGTACCGGCGTGTCATGCGGAGCACGGCCAGTGCGGCGCTGATGCCCTGCTCGTCGACGGGCACCGACTCGAAGATCCGGTTCACGACGATCGTGGTGTTCTCCCCGATCCTCGCCGCCCATTCCCGGATCCGTGGGGCGTCCCACTGCCGATACTGCGGACCGTCGGGCAGATCGCTGTCGTGGGTGCGGTACTCGTTCACCGTCCCGACCGGGGCAAGCAGATGACTGGTCAGTCTGTCCTGCCCGGCGAACACCTCGAGCATCCTGTCGGTGACTCGCAGATCGACCGCGCGGCCGATGTTCACGTAGGGGACGGAGTAGAAGTTCTTCTCGAACACGACATGCCCGTTCTTCTGAACCTTGCGGCCGTAGACCCACTGGGAGATCTCGAACGCAACGGTCGGGAGCGGCCGCAGCAGCGGCTTCTCCTCACCCTCGAACACGCCCAAGCGGGAGCCGGCGCGCTTCTGGAACGGTTCCGCGTTGAACGCCGTCATCCGCTCGTAGACCGCAGCCCGCAACTCCGGCAACGTCGCGAACGTCTGGTTCCGCAGCGCCGCGATCACCCAGGTGGCGATGTTGCCGACGGTGTTCTCGACGCTCGCCTTGTCCTTCGGCTTCTTGATCCGTCCCGGCAGCACCGCCGCCGAGTAGTGCGCCGCGAGCTCCCGATACGCGTCGTTGAGGACCACCTCACCCTCCGCCGGGTGGGAGATCACCCCGGTCTTCAGGTTGTCCGGGATGATCCGCGGGACGGAGCCGCCGAACCAGTCGAACATCGCGACGTGGGCGCGCAGCCAGGTGTCCTGCTTCATGTCCAGCGTCGGCTCGACGAACGCGAACCGTGAGAACGGCAACGTCGCGACGAACAAGCAGACCCGCGTCTGCTGCCCGGTGACAGGGTCGGTCAGCTGCATCGTCTTGCCCGACCAGTCGACCTCAACCGACTGCCCGGCCTTGTGCCCGACCCGCGACGCCGCCCCGATCACGAGGACGTGCTGCTGGTAGGTCTTACAGAACCTGTCGTAGCCCATCGCCGGCGACCCGTCCGCCCGGCAGGCGTCGACGTACTCGCCATGCAGCAGCTTCAGCGTCACCCCGACCTTCGCGAGCTCCTTGTGGACCCGGTCCCAGTCCGGCTGCGCGTGCACACTCTCGTGCTCACCCCGCCCCGGAAACAATCGCGCATACACCTCCGCGTCGTCGACATCGGCGACCTCGCGATAGTCGATACCCTCACGGTCGGCGGCGTCGAACACCGCGATGACCGAGTGCCGCGACATCCCCTGCGCCTCGATCTGCCGCGCCGAGAACCCCTCCGCGCGAAGCCTCAACACCAGCTTCGCCTTGATCCTGCGTACCATCCGAACTACTCCTTCTGCCGCGTGATTGGCCACGGGGCAGAAGGAGCCTAAGAAGGTGGTGCTGAAGCCGAATATTCGGTGGCGCTCAACGACGAGAACACGCGCACGAACAAGTGGTGCTCAACGGCAATACCGGTGGTGCTCAGAGACACCAATACTCACGAGTACTCCTCCCGTCCGCCGCCGCGCTTGACCTCGCGGCTGACCGTCGACACCGCGCGTCCCAGGGCACGCGCGATCGCAGTAAGCGTGTCACCGCGGGCGAGGCCGACCAGGATCTCCTCACGGTCGAAGACCGTCAGATGCCCCTCGCGCGGCTCCCAGCCGAACGGCTTCCCGTCGAGGTGACGGCCCTCCCTCGCCATGCGGCCGACCATCGGCGCCGTGCAGCCGATCTCGCGGGCGATATCGATGAGCCGCCACCCCTTCGAGTGGAGACGGAGCGCGAGCTGCTTCTGCTCGCGACTGAGATGACCATGTTTGCCCTGCAACGAATGCCTCCCGAGATCAGCGCCTGCTTCATCTCACAGCACCCGTTGCGTTGACCGGTTGAATCCGCCGATCTTGAAGACCGCGTCGGCGTTTTTCGCCGCGGCGGAGCTCGACCGCAAGCTGAAGTAGCCGAGGTGTCGACAGCGGTGCTCGTCGAGTACATCGACGAGCACCGTGACCGGTTCGGGGTCGAGCCGATATGCCAGGTCCTGCGTGACGCGGACGTCCAGATCGCCCCGAGCACCTACTACGCCGCAAAGAGCCGGCCGCCGTCTGCCCGGGCTGTCAGGGACGCGGAGCTGATCGAGGACATCCGGGTGGTCCACAAGGCGAACCTTGGCGTCTACGGCGCCCGGAAGATCCACGCTGCCCTGAGCCGGGAGGGCGTCGAGGTCGCCCGTTGCACCGTCGAGCGGCTGATGCGCGCCGCGGGCATCCAGGGCATCCGGCGCGACAAGACCCGCAAGACCACCTTCGGGGACGGCGCGGAGACCGACCGGCCCGCCGACCTCGGGAAGCGCGCGTTCACCGCGACGGCACCGAACCAGCTCTGGGTTGCGGACCTGACCTACATCCGCACCCACGCCGGGTGGACCTATGCCGCGTTCGTCCTGGACGTGTTCTCCCGCCGTGTCGTCGGCTGGCAGGTGTCCACGTCGCTGCGCACCGATCTCGCCCTCGACGCGCTCGAGATGGGCCTCTGGGAGCGCCGCAGAGCGGGTCAGGACATCACCGGGCTGATCCATCACAGCGATGCCGGAGTCCAATACCGTGCGATTCGCTACACCGAGCGACTCGCCGAAGCCGACGCGGTCGCGTCCGTCGGAACGGTCGGCGACAGCTACGACTGTGAGAGTGTCGAGTACCTCCTGGCGGCCTGACTCTTGCTGACGACTGACCTCGGGTCTGATGCAGGAACAGGTGACAGTTTGACCTGCCCCACGGATTTGGTGCCAGTCAGGGCCGCTAACTCGCGGCGGGGATGTCGTTGATTTCGAGTGTCTCGTATTCGATTGGGGTTCGGTAGCCGAGGGCGGAGTGTCGGCGCTGACGGTTGTGGAAGATCTCGATGTACTCGAAGATCGCGTTGGCGAGCTCGACTCTGGTTTTCCACTTCTTCCGGTTCAGCAGTTCGATCTGCATGGATGACCAGAAGCTTTCCATCATCGCGTTGTCCAGCCCGTCGCCGACGGATCCGAACGAGGGCAGGAGCCCGGCGGAGCGGATCTTCTCCCCGAAGAGCCAGGAGGTGAATTGCGTGCCGTGGTCCGCATGAACGATGCCGCCTGGCTTGGGGCGACGGTTCCGGATGGCCATGTCGAGCGCGTTGATGACGAGCGTGGTGTCTTGCTTGGAGTCGATCGACCAGCCGATGATGCGGCGGCTGTAGGCGTCGAGGACGGCGGCGCAGTATGTCGCGCGTCAGACTTTGTGGCAGGGCTGTTAGTTGAGTCCTGAACGGAGGATCTGTCATGGGAAGACCGCCTGTGATCCCGGTGGAGCAGAAGACGAGGATCGTGCTCAGCGTCCTCGCCGGTGAGGTCACGATCGCCGAGGCCGCGAGGCGTGAGAAAGTGTCCGAGCAGTCGATCGGCCGCTGGAAGTCCGACTTCCTCGAGGCAGGGAAGACGGGCCTGGCCGCGGGCAGATCCGGCCCGTCGACGCGGGAGCAGCAGCTCGAAGCCGAGGTGGCGGAGCTGACCCAGGCACTCGGCGAAGCGCATCTCGAGGTGCGGGTCTGGAAGAAGAGCGCGGAGGGCCGGGTGGGCCCTTCGAGGACCTCGAGGTGATCCGGATGGAGGCGGGCATGCCGACTTCGAGGTGGTGCGAGAAGTTCGGCGTGCCCGAGCGGACCTGGCGGCGCTGGCAGGCCAAAGCGCGGCAGGACCGCCCGCCGAAGGGCCCGTGGCCGCAGCCGGCGAGAGACGCGGCCCGGTCGCTGGTGACGAAGCATGCGCTGGCCAAGCCCGAGTGGGGTCACCGGAAGATCTGGGCGATGACCCGTCACGACGGGCACCGGGTCTCGCAGGCAACCGTGCTGCGGATCCTCCGCGACGACGGGCTGATCCTCCCGTCGGAGTACCAGAAGCAGCGCCGCGACCTCGCCCGGGCACGCAAGGACGCGTTCGCGAGGACCCCGACGGGCCCGAACCAGGTGTGGCAGCTGGACTTCAGCGAGTTCGAGACCACCAGCGGCGGGACCTGGCGGATCGCCGGATGCCGGGACTGGTACTCGAAATACGAGCACCGATTCCACACGTCGCCGACGGCGAACCAGTACGACGCGATCGCCGCCGTCGAGCTCGCTCTCGAAGACTACGAGGCGATGTTCGGGCACCCGCTCATCGATGCCTGCGAGGTCGACCCCGACACCGGCGAGGTACTCCCCGCGGTGACGATCGTGACCGACAACGGAGGCCCGTTCCGGTCACTGAACTTCGAGCTGTTCATCACCCGCCACCCCGAGCTCAAGCACGTTCGCACCCGAGTGAAGTCGCCGGGGCAGAACGGGTCACGCGAACGCGGATTCGGGACGCTGAAGTATGAACGGCTGTTTCTCGACGAGATCCCCGACGCGCTCACTCTCGTCGAGCGCGCCGAGGACTACCGGATCGAGTACAACACGATCCGCCCGCACGAGGCGATCGCCTGGAACCGACCTCTCGAGGTCCACCTCGGCCACGCCGACCCCACCATCCCCAACTTCGATCGAGAAGAAATCCTGCCAACTACTTGACGCGGGACACGAGCACGACTACCGCGAGCTCAAGCACGGCCTCGGCCTGGACCACTTCGAAGGACGCACCTGGCCCGGCTGGCACCATCACGTCACCCTCGTCACCGCCGCGCACCTGTTCATCACGACGCAACGCCTCACCGCCACCCCAAAAGCAACAGGGGCAGCCTGAGCTTCTACGGCATCCTCCGCGAACTCCAGACCACGGTCATCCGCCTCCTCAGCTGCTGCCCCTACTGCCAACGCGCCGGACCAACCTAACCAAGTACTGCTAGAAGGCGATGCGCAACGGCATTGGCGCGCAGCGTCAGGAGCGCGCGTTCGAGGACAGCGGAATCGACGGCCTGCGCGCGCTGTACCGGGAGGGGACGGTCGGGGTCGGCTGACACGCCCCGCCGGGCGCCACGATCACGGCTGCCCGGGAAGCACGATGGCGAAGTCCCGCAGCTTCGCGCAGACGGCCTCCACGAGCTCGGCCGGCTCTGCGCCCGCATCAACGGTGATGCCCCGCTCGTCCGGGTCGAGCGGGCGCAGCGTCGCCAGCTGCGAGGCGAGAAGCCCCGAGGGCATGAAATGACTGCTGCGCCCGGTGGCGCGCGAGGAGATGCTCGCCTCATCCGCATGCAGGTGCACGAAGAGCGCCTCCGGGGTCTCCCCCCGAATGATGTCGCGGTACGGCCGGGTGAGCGCGGAGCAGGCGATGACGGCACCCTGGCGCGGGGCGCCCAGCTCGCGTCCGCACGCATGCAGCCACGGGATCCGGTCGCGGTCGTCCAACGGCGTCCCGGAGGCCATCTTCCGGATGGACGAGTCAGGATGGAGGTCGTCGCCGTCGACGAACGGCACTCCCAGGGACTCGGCGAGCAGCCGGCCCACGGTCGACTTCCCGACCGCGGAGACTCCCATGACGACGATCCGGGGGACGGCGCGGGCGCTCATGGCGCCCCCTGTCCGTGCGGGGCGGAGAGCGGCCTCATGCGACCCCGTCCGCCGTATCCGGCCGATCGGCGAAGAACTCCCGGTGGCCGGCGGCCCAGGCGACGTAGTGACGCAGGGCATCGCGCAGATCGTACCTCGCGGTGAATCCCAGCCTCCCCGCGCGTTCCAACGACATCGGCGCGTTGTCGGCGAACAGGCTCACGTTCGCCGCCTCCGCATCGATGCGATGACGGAAGCCCGGGAACTCGAGGGCGAGCAGCTCGCACCACTGCTGGATCGACCACTCGAACGGCGAGCTGACGTTGACGACCCGGTCGGGCAGCGCGGGGGCCTCCAGCGCACAGCGCACCGCCTCGGCGACGTCGGCCGTGTAGACCCACGCCTTCCGGCCGTCGCGCGGCAGGACGGCCTCCCCTCCCCGCAGCGCGAGTGCGAGGGTCTGGAACGGCGCGCTGGTCATGTCGCGCACATCGGTCCTGTGCTCCCAGCAGCCGAAGACGTCGCCGAGGCGGAGGCTGACCGCCTCCCGTCCCCGCAGCTCGGCGAGGCGGAGCACGGCCAGCTCCCCCGCGAACTTGGTGATCTCGTAGAGATTCTCCGGACGCTCCTGCCCGGCCTCCTCGCGCAGAAGGGGCTCTGCGGTCGTGGCCGCACCGTACGCCGCGATCGAGCCGAGGTGCACGAAACGACCGGGACAGGTGTCCGCGAACGCCTGGAACACCGAGACGGCCCCGATGCAGTTCACGTCGATCACGGTGCGCGCGCCGTCGCCGGCGCGCTCACGCGCGGCATCCGGGGTGATGGCCGCGCCGTGCACCACGGAGCGGACACCGCGCTCGGTGAGCACGTCACGCAGCCGCTCGCCGTCGCGCACGTCGCCCTGCACGACCTCGACGTCCCCCGACAAGGACTCCAACGCCTCGGCGGCCAGGCCGCGGGGCGCCGATTCCGCATAGACCGTGACCCGCTCGCCGTGAGCGACGAGGCACTCGACGATCGCCAGTCCGACGGTTCCTGTTCCCCCCGTGACCAGGATGCTCATAGCTCCCACCCCTTCCCGATCGTCCTCGTCTCGGTTCCCGCCCGTTCCGGCCCGGACGGCCCGAACCCACCGGCGAGGAGCAGTTCCGCGACCTCCAGGAGCAGAGGCTCGCCGCCGGTGACGGCGACGAGCTGGATGCCGACGGGCCTCCCGTCGTCGAGAGCGGGGGCCGGAATCGACAGCGCGGCGAGTCCGAGCGCGTTCACCCAGTGCGTGAAGGCGCCGAGATCAGCGGGATCGATCGGCGACCCGTCGCTGAACGCCGGCGCCGCGTCTATCGGCCAGGCGCCGGACAGCGTCACCGGGCACAGGACGAGGTCGAAGTCCTGCAGCGCCGTCTCCGCGGTCGCGCGCAGGGAGGAGACGGCGTCGGCCGCGGCGCGGTAGTCGGCTCCGCTGACCTCTGCCGCACGGGCCGCCGCTGCCGCCAGGGCGTCGTCCACCGGCGCGTCGGCTTCCGGCGCCTCGTCCAGGGCGGCCCGTATCCCGACCGCGGAGAGGGTGTCCCACGCCTCTCGAAGGCGCGGCCAGCGGTACGGGGCGGCGATGGCGCTCACCAGCGCCCCGCGGTCCCGCAGGATCCCGGTCGCCGCCGAGAGACGGTCGGCGACCTGCGGATCGCATCGCACCTCCGCCACGGCGGAGAACCATCCCACCCGGATCGGCCGCGATGCGGGCTGCTGTCCGCGTCGCAGCGACGACGGGTCGCGAGCATCCGGCCCGCTCAGCACGGCGAGCGTCTCACGCAGCCCGTCGACGGATCCGGCGAGGACGCCGATCGACTGGAAGCCGGGCACGAGCTGCGGAAGACCGTAGGCGCGCGGCACGGTCCCCGTCGCGGTCTTGAGGCCGTAGACGCCGACCAGGCTCGCCGGTGCCCGGCTGGAGCCGCCCGCGTCGGTGCCGAGCGCGACCGGGACGATGCCCGCGGCGACCGCGGCAGCGGAGCCCCCGGAGGAGCCTCCCGGCGTCAGTCGCGTGTCATGCGGGTTCCGGGTCGTCCCGTGCAGAGCGTTGCTCGTCGTCTGTCCCACCGCCAGCTCGGGAGTGTTGGTGGTCCCGATCAGCACCGCCCCCGCGGCCTCCATCCGCTCGACGCACAGGTCCGAGCTCGCCGGCCGATGGCCGTCCCATCGCCGGCTCCCCCATGTGCACGGCACGTCGGCCACGAAGATGTTGTCCTTCACCGCGTAGGCGACGCCGTCCAGCGGGCCCAAAGGCATGCCGGCGGCGTGCCGCAGGTCGGATGCCTCTGCCGCGCGCGCGGCGCGATCGTCGAGGACCTGCACGAAGGCGTTGATCTCGGCCGCTGAGGAGCGCGCCGCTCGCAGGGCCCCCGCCGTGCGCTCCGCCACGGTGGGCATGCGCCCGCCGGAGGGTGAGGTGGTCGACATGTCAGTAGCCCTCCCGCACGTCGACGATGCCGGTCAGCGGCTGCCCCGCGGCGAAGCGGGCGAGGTTCTCCGCGATCCGCTCCGCCAGCAGCGGAACGATCATCGCCATGGTGTCGGCGGAGTGCGGCGTGATCAGCGCCCGCGGCTCCCGCCAGAGCGGGTGGCCGTCCGGCAGCGGCTCGGGATCGGTGACGTCGAGCGCGGCGCCGGCGATCCGCTCCTCCGCGAGGGCCGCGACGAGGGCGTCGGTCGCGATGAGCCCTCCCCGGCCGACGTTCACCACGACGGCATCCGATCTCATGCGCGTCAGCACGCTCGCGTCCACGATTCCGCGCGTCGCCGCGGAGAGCGGGGCTGCGAGGACCAGCACGTCGACGTCGGCGACGTGCTCCCGCAGCTCGTGCTGCGCGATCGTCTTCTCGGCGAAGCCGACCGGAGCGGCGCTGCGCCTGCACACCGTGATCCTCACGCCGAACGGCGCGAGGAGCGCGGCGAACTCCTGGGCGATGCCGCCCGCCCCGACGATGAGCACGTTCGCCCCGTACAGCGTCTTCCCGACCGGGGAGCCCCAGGTGCGCGCGCGGGCGCGGTGCTGGAGCGAACGCAGCATCGCCAGCGTCAGGGCGAGGGCGTGCTCGGCGACCGGCTTCGCATACGCCCCCTTCGCCGAGGTCCACACCCTCTCGCCGTCGAGCACTCCGGCGGAGGCGAAGTTGTCGATGCCCGCCGACGGCAGCTGCACCCATTCGAGCGACGGGTGCTCGCGAACAGTCTGCGCCAGCCCCGTCGGGTCTCCGTGCTCGGACCAGACGAGCACGCGGGCGTCCTGACCGTCGGTGAGCGTCCCGCCGCCGTCGACGATGGCCCTGTGGTACTCCGGGACGTCCAGCGGACGCAGCAGCACCGGTATGCCCCGCTGCCCGCTCATGACCGTCCCCCCGTCGCGGCCACGGAGCCGGATCCGGAGGTGGAGGCCCGCGGGATGAGCGTCGCGGGCAGGCGCGTCGTCGTGAACGGCTCCGCCCTGCCGTCGATGCGCTCGAGCAGGAGCTCGACGGCCCGGGCGCCGATCTCCTTCGTGGACTGGGCGATCGTCGTCAGCGGCGGGGCCGCCGAACGCGCCCATTCGTCGTCGTCGAAGCCGATGAGGGACACCTCCTCGGGGATGGCCGTGCCCCGCGCCGTGAGCCTCCCGTAGAGCTTGAGCATCATCACGCCGTTCCCCGCGAACAGGCATCTCCTCGTCCCCCGGGGCTCGGCGAGGAAGGCGTCCACGACGGCATCGAGCTCCTTGTCGTCGCGCACGTCGGCCTCGAAGATCCGCGACGACACATGCGGATGCTCCCCCAGCTGCGTGCGGAAGAAGTCGACGCGCTCGGCACGGGAGACGGTCGATCCGATCACGTCGGTGAAGTAGCCGACGTCGTCGTACCCGCCGCCGATCAGGTGCTCGACCGCGTCGCGCATCGCGGTCGCGTTGTCGCTGCCGATGAGATCGAGGTCCGCCTCGGGGACGGGCTGGTCCACCAGGACGATCGGCAGGCCGCTGTCGGCGAGCTCCGCCACTCCCTCGCCGTTGTGCCCTGTGGAGAAGACGAGCAGGCCGTCGACCCCGTAGGAGCGGAGCACGTCGAAATAGCGCCGCTCCTTGCCCGGCTCACGGTCGCTGTTGCAGATCATGACCATGTATCCGCGCTTCTCCGCGATCGTCTCCGCGCCGCGCAGGACGCTGATCGCGAAGGGATTGGTGATGTCGGGCACCACGAAGCCGATCGTGAAGCTCTTGTCCTGCCGCAGCCCCCTCGCCAGCCGGCTCGGGCGGTACTTCAGCGCGGCGATGGCCTCCTCGATCCGCGTCTTCGTCGCCGGCGACATCGAGCCGTACTGCTGGCTCAGATATCGCGACACCGTGGTGCGCGAGACCCGGGCCGCCTCGGCGACGTCGGAGATCGTCGCGGGTCTGGCCGTTCCGTCCGTGGTGCTCATTCTTCTCCCAAAAGCGTTCGCCGCGATGCGAATCGTTACTCCTCAATGATGGCGAACGCCCGAACCGGCGAGCCGGTCCCCTTGTCGAGCCTCAGCGGCACGCCGTAGAAGATGAACTCGCCCTTGCCGACGAGCTCCTCCAGGTTAACGAGCCACTCGTAATGGGTGATCCCGCGGTCGCGGCACACGCGGTGGCTGGGGAACAGGTTCGTCGACATGATGTCGGTGGACGGCCCCTCGACCCCGTGGACGACGGAGCCGTGATCGGCCAGCCAGTGCGTGGCCTCCGCCGAGAGACCGGGGTTCACGTCGAAGAGGATCGGATCCGGGTAGTGCCGGCGGTGCAGCCCGGTGTTCAGCAGGACGATGTGGCCGTCGACGGTGATCCCCGTGCTGGCCTGCGCCGCCTCGAGGTCGGCGACGGTGATCTCGCCGAGGTCGGGGACGTGGGTCATGTCGAAGCAGACCGCCTTCCCGAAGAACATGGACAGCGGCATCTCGTCGATCGTGAGCCCGTTCGGGTTCATGTGGAAGAAGGCGTCGACGTGCGTCCCGGTGTGCTCCACCATCCCCAGGTACTTCCACGACGAGGTGTGCGGATCCTCCGGGGTGCCCGACCCCATGGCGAGACTCGACTCGTGTGTCTGGACGGTGACGTACACGGGACGCTGGAAGGCGCTCTGCACGGGCATGTTGTCGCTGAGCGTGAGGGTCAGGTCGACGATCCTCTGAGACATTCTTTTCCTTTCGTGGGGCAGGGTCGAACCCAGGCTCGACCCTGCTCTGACTGCATTGACCGGTTGTGCGGGCGCTACTTCCTGGCTGGCTTGAGCACCTGCTGGATCTCCGGGTCGTCGATGTTGGAGGCGTCCACGAACGCGGCGGGCACGTCGACGACCGCATCCACGGTCTCGCCCTTGATCGCCTTGATCGCGTTGGTGACCCCGGTGTAGCCGATGCCGGCGGGGTCCTGGGTGATGGTTCCGCTGATCACGCCCGCACGGATGGCCTCGAGGATGTCGTCGGAGCTGTCGAAGCCGACGATCGCGATGTCGCCCTCCTTGCCCGCCGCGGTGACTCCCAGCGATACTCCGACCGTCGTGCCCTCGTTGGTGGCGAAGAGGCCCTTGACGTCGGGTGAGGAGGTGAGGATGTCCTGCGTGATGTTGAGCGCCTTGTTGCGATCGCCTTCACTGAAGAAGGTGTTGATCAGGGTGTATCCGTCGGATGTGATCTGGTCGGCGAAGCCGTTCTCCCTGGCCGTCCCCTGGATCGAGCCGGCGACCTCGCTCACGATAGCGACCTTCCCCGGTCCGCCGATGATCTCGTTCATCTTCTCCGCGGCGAGCGCGCCCGCCGCGGAGTTGTCGGTGGACACCGTCGACCGGGGGACGTCGGAGTCGAGCTCTCCGTCGATGATCACCACGGGGATGCCGGCGGCGTCCGCGCGCTCGAGAGCGGGTGCGAGCGCATCCGGGTCGACCGGGGAGATCACGATGGCCTCGACGCCCCGGGTGATGAAGTCCTCGACGATCTTCACCTGGCCCTCGGAGTCCGTGTCCGTCGCCGTCCCCTGGAAGGCGATCGTGTAGCCGTTCTCCTTGGCGGCGTTCTCCGCCCCGATCTGGACCGAGGTCCAGTAGTCGTAGAGCGTGGACTTGGGGATGACGCCGATGACGCCGGCGTCGCCGGTGTCCTCCCCGCCCTCAGGGGCGCTGCTGCAGCCCGCGAAGGCCGCTGCGAGCGCGCCGATGGCGAGCAGCGAGATGAGCTTCTTCTTCATGCTGTGTCTTCCTTTCTGGTGTGCGTATCTGGTGGGTCGGTGGGGTCAGCGTCTGCGACGGCGGAGGCCGTCCAGGAAGACGGCGGCGATGATGACGACGCCGATCGCGATCTGCTGCCAGTAGTAGGAGACGCCCAGCAGGTTCAGGCCGTTGCGCAGGACCCCCATCACGAAGGCGCCGATGAGGGTGCCCGCCGTCCCGCCGACGCCGCCCGAGAGGCTGGCACCGCCGATCACGGTCGCCGCGATGGAGTCCAGCTCGTACCCCTCTCCCGCCGTGGGGGCGGCCGACACCAGGCGCGAGGTGAGGATCACGCCCGCCGTGCCGGCGAGGAGGCCGCTCACGACGTAGACGCCGATCTTCGTGCGTGCGACGTGGAGGCCCGAGAGGAACGCGGTCTTCTCATTGCTGCCGATCGCGAAGACGCTGCGGCCGAAGCGGCTCTGAAGGAGGATCCAGCCGAAGAGGAGCGCGATGATGCCCATGAGGACGACCGGGAAGGGCAGGCCGAGGACCGAGCCGTTGCCGAACCATCCGAACTCGCGGGGAAGGCCGGAGACGGGTGAGCCGTTGGTGAGGACGAGGACGGCTCCGCGCGCGATGCCCAGCATCCCGAGCGTCGCGATGAACGGCGGGATGTTGCCGTACGCGATGAGGAATCCGTTCACCGCGCCGCAGAGCACTCCGCCGGCGAGGCCCGCCGCGATCGCCACGGCCGTGGGCGCGCCGGCTTTCAGCAGGTCGGCCGTGATGACCCCCGCGAGCGCGGCCACCGCTCCGACCGAGAGGTCGATGCCGCCGGTGATGATCACGTAGGTCTGACCGATCGCGATGATGGCGATCACCGAGGTCTGCAGGGCGATGTTGAGGAGGTTGTTCACCTGCAGGAAATGCGGGGAGGAGATCGCGAACACCGCGATCAGGAGGATGAGTCCGGCGACGGCCCCCAGTCGCTGGAGGCGCAGGCTCCGGAGGCTCCGCTTCGGACGTGCGGTCGCGTGTGCAGTGGTCACTGGTCGCCTCCCATGTGGTTCATCGCGAACGTGGTGATCTCTTGCTGCGAGGTCTCTGCTGTGACGAGGTCGGCCGTGATGCGCCCCTCGGCCATCACCAGGATCCGATCGGTTATGCCCAGCACCTCCGGCAGCTCGGAGGAGATGACCAGGACGGTCATCCCCTGCCGGACGAGCTCGAAGATCAGCTCGTAGATCTCGTATTTGGCGCCGACGTCGATCCCTCTGGTCGGCTCGTCGAAAATGAGAACGCGCGCGCGAGTGCACAGCCATTTGGCGAGCACGACCTTCTGCTGGTTGCCTCCGCTGAGCGTTCCCGCCTCCTGCCCAAGCGAGGCGAGCTTGATGTTCAGCCGCTCGACCAGCTCCTCGGCGGCGCGGCGAGCCGGCCGGTTGCGCACGAAGCCCGCGCGCGAGAAGCGCGAGTACCCGGCGAGGAGGATGTTCTGCTCGACGCCCAGCTCGAGCATCAGCCCGTCGCTCTTCCTGTCCTCGGTCACATAGCCGATCCCCTGGGCTATCGCCTGGTGCGGAGCCCGGATCGAGAGCGCCTTCCCGTCCAGCAGGACCTCGCCCGAGGTCCTGGGATCGGCGCCGAAGACCGCTCTGGCCAGCTCGGTGCGCCCGGCGCCGATGAGCCCGGCGATCCCGAGCACCTCGCCGCGGCGGGCGGTGAAGGAGATGTCCTTCAGAAGCCCGGCGGTGGACAGGCCGCGTACTTCGAGCGTCGCTTCCCCGACGTCCGTCGGCGGACGCGGCGGGTACTGGTTCGAGATCTCGCGTCCGACCATCTCGCGGATCAGCTGATCCATCCCGAGGTCGGCGAGGAGGTGCTCGGCCACGAAGGCGCCGTCGCGCATAACCGTGACCCGGTCCACGATCCGCACGAGCTCGCTCATCCGGTGGGAGATGTAGACGATCGCCACGCCCTGGGCACGCAGGTCTCGGATGACGCGGAACAGCGCGTCGATCTCCGAGTCGGTGAGGGCCGCCGTCGGCTCGTCGAGGATGAGCAGCTCGCAGCTCGTGGACAGCGCCTTGGCGATCTCCACCATCTGCTGCTCCGCGACGCTCAGCTCGCCCACACGCCGGGACGGGTCGACGGTCACGCCGATCCTCTCGAACAGCTCCTCCACCTCGCCGCGAAGGGTCCGCTCGGAGATGAATCCCGGGATCCGCGACGCCGGCTCGCGCCCGATGAGGACGTTCTGGGCGACCGACAGGTCCGGGAGCAGGTTGAACTCCTGGTAGACGATGGAGATGCCCGCCGCCCGCACGTCTTGAGGTTTCGTCGCCGTGAGCGGCTCCCCCTTGTAGACGACCTCGCCGGAGTCCGCCGAGACCGATCCGGTGAGGATCTTCATGAGCGTGGACTTGCCCGCTCCGTTCTCGCCCATGACGGCGTGGACCTCGCCTCGCCGCAGCGTGAGCTGCCCGTCGGACAGCGCCTGGACGCCGCCGTAGGCCTTCGTGATCCCCTTCGCCGTGAGGAGGACGTCGCCGCCCTGGTCGGGGTTCACGGCATCACGTCCCCGGAGTTGGGTCCGAGCGTCTGTCCCGTGTAGATGTTCCCGTCGGGTTCCGAGGCGAGCATGATCGCGGTCGGGGTGACCTCGTCGACGTGGCCGAACCGGGGAATGGTCAGCTCACGGAGCTTCGCGCTGCGCCACTCGTCGTTCACGGTCTCCATGACCTGCGTCTGGATGGGGCCGGGGGCGATGCAGTTCGCCGTGATGCCATGCGCGCCGAGCTCCAGGGCGATCGACTTCGTGAAGCCGATGATCCCGGCCTTCGAGGCGGCGTAGTGGCTGTGCTCCACCCCGCCCTTCTGCCCGATCTGGGACGCCATGTTGATGATGCGCCCCCTGCCCGCGGCGATCATGTGCGGAACGGCGAAGTGACAGGTGAGGTAGACGCTGCGGAGGTTCACGGCGATGACGCGGTCCCACGTCTCCGGGGTGATGTCCTGCACGAGGTGCTGATCGGTGACGTAGGCGTTGTTGAGGAGCACGTCCACGGCCCCGAACTCGGCGACCGATCGCTCGATGAACCTTCGCGCGACCTCCTCGGTGGAGATGTCGCCCTCGGTGAGCAGCACCCTCGATCCCCTGCTCTCCAGCTCCGAGCGCAGGGCCTCCATCTCGGCGTCGAGCGGCGAGACATGGTTCAGCGACAGGTCGGCCCCCTCTGCGGCGAACGCCAGGGCGAAGGCGCGCCCCAGTCCGAGCTGCGGTCCCACGCCGGTGATGAGGACCGTGCGGCCGGCTAACTTCATTGCTATCCTCCGAATAGGGAATCGATTCCGTATATCGATTCGCCAAGAGTAGACAGAGCTCCGCCGAACACACAAGTCCCGGACGGGATTCGTCCCGACGTCGAGGAGAAACCGCCGATGACCACGCATCGCATCCCCCTTGCCTCGGAGAACCTGCACGGCTCCTTCTCCCCCTCCCATCCCCCGATCCTCACGATCCGTCCCGGCGACACCGTGACCTTCCCGACGCTGGACGGCGATTGGCTCACGGACGTCGAGATCGGTCCCCCCGCACGGCACGGCGGCCAATGGCCGGGCCGCCGCCCGGGGGTGGACGACGGGCACGCCCTCATCGGCCCCCTCGCGATCGCGGGAGCGGAGCCGGGGATGACGCTCGCCGTGCGCATCGACGATGTGCAGCCGGGCGAATGGGGCTGGAGCCGCAGCGGCGGACGGGCGGTGGAGCTCGACACGGAGCTCGCCGTGGACGAGGGGGCGGAGAGCTATCTGCGCTGGACTCTCGACAGCCCCTCCTCCATGGCGACGAGCCAGCACGGGCACCGGGTGCGGATGCGGCCCTTCCTCGGCGTGATCGGCTGCGCGCCCGCGGCGCCGGGGTCGCATTCCACGCATCCGCCCCGTTCCACCGGGGGCAACATCGACTGCCGGGAGCTGATCGCCGGCACGACCCTCTTCCTCCCTATCGAAGCGCCGGGGGCGCTGCTCTCCGTGGGGGACGGGCACGCCGCTCAAGGAGACGGCGAGGCGGGGTCGACGGCGATCGAGTGCCCCATGCGCTCGGTGACGCTCACCGTCGACCTCGTCCGCGACATGCCGCTGTCCATGCCCCGGGCGTTGACCCCCGAGAGCTGGATCACGTTCGGCTTCGCCGAGACGCTCGACGCGGCGGCGTTCCAGGCGCTGAGCGGGATGGTCGATCTCCTCCAGGAGAGGACGGGGTTCACGAGGAAGGAATCGCTGAACCTCGCCAGCCAGACGACGGATCTCCGGGTGACGCAGATCGTGAACGGCGTGAAGGGCGTTCACGCCGTCCTCGACCACGATGCGCTCGCCCTCCTCGGAGGCCGGGCGGCCGTGTGAGCAGGTCGTCGGCGCGGGCGGGACTCATCCGCCCGCGCGCGGATCCCCGAACACCACGGTGCCCGTCCCGCGTCTCAGGACGCTGCACGACACGACGCGGTCGCCGTCTAGGTGTACTGACCCAGATCGTTGTTGACGTAGGAGAGACCTCCGGGGTCGAGTTGGAGCTGTCTAGTTCTTCAGCTCGAACACACGGAGGTCTCTCGTGTCCCACGCTAATGCCCGGCTGACTCCGGCCGGCCGGTTGATTATGGTCCAGCGCATCCAGGCCGGACGCGCGGTCGCGCACGTCGCGGCGGAGATGGGCGTCTCTCGCACGACGGCGTGGCGGTGGTGGCGGCGGTTCCGTGAGGCGGGCGCCGCGGGCCTGCAGGATCGCTCCAGCATTGCGCACGGCCATCCGCACAAGACCGGGCCATGCCAGGAGACGCGGGTGCGGATCATGCGCGAACTGACCCGTCGCGGTCCCGTCTTCATCGGTGCCCGGCTCGGGATGCACGCGTCCGTGGTCGGGCGGGTGCTGCGTCGTCATCACGCTCCGCTGCTGCGGGATCTCGACCCGGTCACCGGCGCCGTGATCAAAGCGACCAGGAGGTCCGCGAACCGCTACGAGCACGCCCGTCCCGGCTCGCTGATCCACATCGACGTTAAGAAGCTCGGCCGCATCCCGGACGGCGGCGGCTGGCGCGCTCATGGTCGCAGTGAGAAAGTTCGCGGGCGCGGGATCGGCTACGACTACGTGCACACCGCGATCGATGACCACTCCCGCGTCGCTTACGCCGAGACCCACGACGACGAGAAGGGCGTCACCGCTGCCGGGTTCCTCGAGCGGGCGATCGCGTTCTACGCCGCCCTCGGCGTCAGAGTCGAACGAGTCATCAGCGACAACGCGTTTGCCTACCGAAAATCGGTCGCGTTCCGCGGTGTGATCGACGCGCACCACATCAAACAGAAGTTCATCAAGCCGCACTGCCCCTGGACCAACGGGAAAGTCGAGCGCCTGAACCGCACCCTTCGGGCAAACCGAAGGGTGCGCCTGACACCACCTGAGAGACCCGCAGCGTGAGCCACGAGTCTCTCGTGCTGGCGTCGCACCGCCAGCGGGTGAGGCGAAAGGAGTCGAAAGCCCTCACCCAGTCGGAATTACTCGGTCGGTGCCGAGAAGGTCATGCTGGAGAGCATGTTGTAGGCCGGGGTGCCGGGGCCGTTGCTGTCGATGTAGTCGAGCGCGTCGGCGCTGCCAGCGGTGTCGGGGTAGGCACTCGTGTACGCCTCGGCCGCATCCACCCAGCCGTTGTTCCTGGCCCTGACGCCCACCCTGTGCCGCTGGTGACGTGTCCACACAGCCCAGAGACTTTTCCGGGAGCAGGCCGCAAGGAAACGCCTCGCGCGTACACTGCACCGGCGTAACCTGAGTTACCTTTGTTGCCTTCGCGAGGGGGAAAGGTAACGAAGGTAACGCCAAGCAGGTGTACGCGAGCCGTTGTTACCTTGGCCGCAGTGGTGCACGGGGGCATCACTTCTTCCCGCTCTTGGCACGCTCGGCGCGGAGGTCGACACCGGCCAGCGAGTGATACGTGCCTCGGGACTCCTTCACGATCTGCCCCGCGTTCGCAGCGCGGTTGAGGTAGACCTTCACCTTGTTGCTCGGCTCCCCGACGGCCTCGGCTACCTCAGCCGTGGTCACCGCGACCCGCGAGCTGCTGACGTAGTGGACGATCTGCTGCATCACTCCGCTGCGCGCGCTGGTGAGGTCAGCCGCCTTGGCCAGGAGGTCGTGAGCGGTCGTCTCAGACCGGCGGAGGTTAATGACGCGTCCCGTCTTGATGTTCTCGCCCTTGGCGTTCTGGTAGACGACGCTCTCCGTCTCGAACGAGAACGACAGCCGCACCCCGGTGTAGTTGCCCTTCTCGACCGTGGCGAACCGCACGCCGGTGTCCTCGTCCTTCACCACGAGAATGTGCGACCGGGATGCGTCCCTCCAGGCGTGGGAGCCGGACAGCTTCTCAGCCGCGTTGCCCACGCCTTTCCTGTGGTGGTGGACAGCGATCACTGCCACGTTGAGTTCCGTCGCCAGGTCGCGGATGGGGTCGAGCGCTGCGCGTACATCCTTCAGCGAGTTGGGATCGCCCTCGACATACGAGATGATCGGGTCGAGCACCAGCACTCGGGCGTCGGTGTCAATCAGCGCCTGTCTGATGTCTGCCAGGTCCTCGCCGATCTGTAGCGCCGTGTCGCGCCCATCGTTGATGATGGTGATGACCTTCAAGCGCCCCGACCTCAGATCGGCACCAGCCGCCCGCATGCGAGGTTTGAGCACCCGACCGAGGTCGTCCTCACCGACCGCAGTCAGCACCGTGGCTGGTCCGTCGAGGTCGCCCTCGGCGGTGCCGTTCATGATCTGCGTGAGCCAGGCCGCCAGGAGCGTGCTCTTGCCGACGTCGGCAGCTCCCGACAAGATCGTCAGGGTGCCGAGAGGGATCACGTCCTGAATGACCCAGTAGATGGGTTCTTCCCCGACGTCGTTGAGGTCGATCAGCGTCAGCCGCCGCCCCTTGGCGGTGGTCGAGGGCGTCTTCTTCTGAGCCTTCATGTTGTGCTCCTGCTGGTCGGCCTCCACTCGCGTCACGGCCTTGGCCCACGCCCTGTCGAATGCGATCAGGTACTTCGGGTCGGGGTAGTCGTTGGTGTACCGTGCCCGCGCAGCCTCGTACGCCTTCCGGCGACTCGCGCCCCACATCAACCCCGACACAAGCGGGGTGATTCGGTTGAGCAGGTCGCCGTTGTCGACACCGTCCTCGGGGAACACAGTTGCCAAGCGGCCTGCCCTTGCAGCACGGGCCTCCTGCTTCGGGTCGGTAGCGGTTCCCTCGGCGTCGAGCCACGCTTCCAGGTCGGCCATGTCGTAGTCCCAGCCGTCCTTCTTGTGGACCAGCGCCCACTCAGGAGCCGGTGCCAGCCGAGGCTTCTTGGTGAGCTGCGGGCCGTTGTAGGCGACCATGCCGATGCCGCTGCGAATATCCACACCGGGCATGCCGTTGAGGTCGCGGTCGATGGTGAGCTGTTCGCCCTCCGGTGCTCGGTAGATGTGGTGCTCGCCGTGGCCGCGCCGGCTCGTGTAGCTGAACGTGCGCGGGAGGTTGAGGCCAGCGGCCCGTAGGCTCGCGAAGCCGTCCTTGCCGTGCTTGCGGTCGAGGTCCACGACAACGAGGCCCGACAGCCCGGTGTGGATGCCGATACGCTGACGCGGGTCGCTGGCCCACCACTCCCGGATCTGCTCCCTGGACCGTGACGCACCCCTGTCCCAGCCGAAGCCCTTCAGGAACTTGCCGCTCGCGGTCATCGGGAACACGTAGAAGCCTGCACGGGCAAGGCTGAGTGCGATATCGAGGTTGCTCACTTGGCGGCCCTTCGCGTCTTGGGCAGTCGCCATGCCGCCACGGGCGTGAAGACCAGCACTTCCTCCCAGCTAGGGCGTGTCTCCCAATAGTCGGACCCAGGTGAGGATGGCGCAGAGGGTGACGCCGGCGCGGTACGTGATGGCGAGTTCGTCGAAGCGGGTCG
>NZ_JBSFPT010000017.1:0-62515 GCF_053588335.1 Microbacterium sp. NPDC003461
CTGCTGGACGACGGGATCGTGCAGCGCGCGGCCGTCCCGTCCGGCGCGTCGCTCGCGCTTCGCGCTCGCACAGTGATCGGTTCGAGTTGATCGGTTACTGAACGGAGCGGCGCAGGCGCGGAGATGAAGCGACCGCCGCAACCATCAAGGACTTGCGGTGGTCGCTTCATCTTCGTTCGCTGGCACTCACTTCGTTCAGCAACCGTGGGGTCGCACCCGATCGGTTCCGCGGCGCCTTGCTGACCGGCTGAGCCCATCGGTTGCTGGGCAGGTGCGACGCGTCCGCGGCTGGCAGCGGGGACGGAGGGGGTCCGTGGCCCAGTAGGGGGTGAGGGCCGAAGGCCCGAACCGGGCCCCCGCTGGGCTGCGGACCCCCGCAGTCCCCGCGGAACCGCATCGCGCCGACCCGCACTCGAAGCCCGCCGGCGGATGCGGGAGGGGGGTGGATCGGCTTAGGCTCGGAGCATGGCGCGAGCGGTTCAGTACAGCGAACTGGGTGGTCCCGAGGTCCTGAGCGTGGCGGAGGTCCCCGATCCCGTCGCCGGCCCCGGCCAGGTGACGATCCGGG
The DNA here is from genome assembly GCF_053588335.1 of Microbacterium sp. NPDC003461. Classification (NCBI taxonomy): domain Bacteria; kingdom Bacillati; phylum Actinomycetota; class Actinomycetes; order Micrococcales; family Microbacteriaceae; genus Microbacterium; species Microbacterium sp. NPDC003461. Next base: position 569 of record NZ_JBSFPT010000017.1, read on the forward strand.
TCGAGGCGGCCGGGGTGAATCCCATCGACAGCAAGCTGCGGCGCGGCATCCGCCCCTCCGGTCCGCTCACGAAGCCGCGCGGCACGGGGCAGGACGGCGCGGGCCACGTCACGGGCGTGGGCGAGGGCGTCGACGGCTTCCGCGTGGGCGACGCCGTCGTGTTCACCTCCGCCGGCGGCTCCTATGCCACCGACATCGCGATCGACGCGTCGCGCGTCACCTTCCGCCCGCCGGGCGTCTCGGCCGCCCAGGGCGCGGGCGTGCCGATCCCCTGCGGCACGGCCTACCAGGCGCTGCGCTCGCTCGGGGTGCGCGCCGACGACACGCTGCTCATCCACGGCGGGTCCGGATCGGTCGGGCAGGCCGCCATCCAGTTCGCCGTGCTGTGGGGCGCGCGCGTCATCGCGACCACGAGCAGCGAGCGCGCCGACCGCGTCGCCGGGCTCGGGGCCGAGCCGCTCCCCTACGGCGCCGGCCTCGTCGACGCCGTGCGCGGGGCGGCTCCCGACGGCGTCACCGTGATCCTCGACTGCGCGGGCACCGACGAGGCCCTCGCGCAGTCGCTCGAGCTGCTCGACGACCGCTCCCGCATCGCGACGATCGTGGCGGGACCGAAGGCCCCCGACCTCGGCATCCGCGCCTTCAGCGGCGGATCCCCCGAGCCGCTCACCGAGAGCCAGAACGCGCTGCGCGCCGAGGCGATCCCCGTGACGCTCGCCCTCATGGCCGCCGGCCGGTTCAGCATCGAACTCGGCGAGCGCTACCCGCTCGAGCGGGCCGCCGACGCGCAGCGCGCCAGCGAAGAGGGCGCGCCGGGCAAGCTCATCGTCGTCCCCTGACCCGCGCGCGGGCTCATTGCGCCTGGTCCGGCGCGGGCGTCGGCGCGGGCTCGAATCGCCACACCTCCACGACGTCGCCGTGCAGCTCGAAGCGCACGAAGGTGCCCGACTCGAGGCCGTCGATCTCGGCGCTGCCCCAGGTCATCGGGCTCTCGCCCGCCCACACGCTCGCCGTCGGGGTCGCGCCCGGTGGCGCGCAGTCCATCGTCCCCATGCTTCCGCCGATCTGCCCGCTCACCGGATCGAGCACGTCGTACACGACGGAGAGGCAGCTCACGTCGGGCGTCCGCGATGACTCGACCCGCACCCCGTGGTACTCCTCGTGCGCCCGGCCGTCCGTTCCCAGACCGTAGAGCCCGTATCGCACCTCGTCGTCGACGATCCGCAACTCCGCGTCGGGGGCTCCGCCCGCCGCCACCGCGGTGGCGATCGCGGCGGTGACGAGCATGCCGGCCGCCGCGCCGGCGGCGAGGAGCACGGCCGGGCGCGACCAGAACCGCCGCGCCGCCGATGACTCCGCCGGAGCCTCCCCGGGGGTCGTCGCGTCGCCAGGCTCCCTGTCCCTCTCGGCGCCGTCGCTCGCGCGGCGCGGGTCGACCGGCCAGGGCGCCGCGGGCGCGGCGAAAGCGGACGCGGGCGGGCCGGCAGGGTCGGGATCGGGCGCGGGCCGCCTCACCGCATCGGCCGCCGCGGGAGCAGCGGCCTCGGACGCCTGCTTCGCACCGCCCGCGGGCGCCGCCACGACGGGGGCGTCGGCCCGCCGCCGCCTCTCCCGCTCCTGCAGCTCCGCCAGCCGGCGGGCGCCCTCGGGATCGATGTCGCCGGCGGGCCCGTAGGCCCGTCGCTGCAGCTCCGCGAGCTCGGCCTCTTCGTCCACGCGCTCATTCAACCGCATGCGGCCATCCCGCGAGCGGCGCGATCCCGTGTCGCCGTATGACGATCCGGTTCCGGCACCGCCCGCGGCATCCCCCAGGATGGAAGCATGAGCGACGCGCTGCCCGAGGGATTCGTCACCGCCCAGCTGGGCGCCGGATACGAGCCGGGCGTCGCGGCGCCGCAGACCGTCGCGGTGCCGATCCACCAGTCGTCGGCGTACCAGTTCGCCTCGCTGCGGCAGGCGCGCGAGCGCTTCGCACTGCGCGAGAAGGGCTTCATCTACAGCCGCAACGCCCATCCCACGCAGGCCGTGCTGGAGCAGCGCGTGGCCGCGCTCGAGGGCGGCGTCGCCGCGGCGGCCACCGGATCGGGGCAGGCGGCCACCGCGGTCGCGACCCTCGCGCTGGCCGGCCGCGGCGGCCACATCGTGGCGGCCGATCAGCTCTACGGCGGCACGGTCGACCTCTTCCACGACACCTTCGCCGACCTCGGGATCGAGGTCACGTTCGTGGATCAGGACGACCTCGACGCGTGGCGCGCGGCCGTGCGCCCGCACACCCGGGCGTTCTTCGCCGAGAGCGTCGCCAACCCCGTCGCGCAGGTGCTCGACATGACCGCCGTCGCCGACATAGCGCACGCCGCCGGCGTGCCCCTCGTCATCGACAACACCGTCGCGACGCCCGCCCTGCTGCGCCCGAAGGAGTTCGGCGCCGACATCGTCGTGCACTCGGCCACGAAGTTCCTCGGCGGGCACGGCACCTCCCTCGGCGGCGTGGTCGTCGATCTCGGCACGTTCGACTTCGGCGCGCAGCCGGAGCGGTGGCCCGCGCTCACCGCGCCGCACGGGCGGTTCGGCGGCGTCTCGCTGTGGGAGGCGTTCGGGCGCGAGGGCGCGTTCACGACCCTCGTGAAGTCCAAGTACATCGCCGACCTCGGGCCGGCGCTGTCGCCGTTCAACGCCTTCCAGATCCTCGAGGGCGTCGAGACGCTCAATCTCCGCGTGGACCGCCACGCCGCCTCGGGCCTCGAGGTGGCGCGGTTCCTCGCCGATCACCCGGCCGTCGCCGCCGTGCACCACCCGGGGCTGGAGGCCAGCCCGTGGCACGCGCTCGCGGCGCGGTACCTGCCGCGCGGCGTGCCGTCGGTGTTCGCGTTCGAGCTGGAGCGCACGGGCGACGACGAGGCCGACTACGCGCGCGTCGAGACGGTCGTCGACGGGCTGCGGCTCGTGCGGCTCGTGGCGAACATCGGCGACGCGCGCTCGCTCGCGTGTCACCCGGCCACCATGACGCACAACCACCTCACGCGCGACCAGCTCGCGGCGACCGGCATCTCGTACGCCACGATCCGGCTCTCCATCGGCCTCGAGGATCCGGCCGCCCTCATCGCCGACCTCGCCCAGGCCCTCGACCGGCTCTGAGTGCTTCGGCGCCCTGCTCTCGACCCAGCGCCGACCGCGTAGGCTCGGGGACATGACAGGACTTCGCTGGGGAATCCTCGCAACGGGCCGCATCTCCGGGGTGTTCGCGGGCGATCTGCGCATCTCGGGGCGGGATCTGCGCGCCGTCGGCTCGCGCTCCGCGGCCAGCGCCGAGGCGTTCGCGCGCGAGTTCGACATCCCGCGCGCCCATGCCTCGTACGAGGCGCTCGTGGCCGACCCCGACATCGACATCGTCTACATCGGCACGCCGCACCCCATGCACTACGCCGCGGCGCGGCTCGCGCTCGAGCACGGCAAGCACGCGCTCGTCGAGAAGGCCTTCACGGTGAACCAGGCCGAGGCCGCCGCCCTGCGCGACCTGGCCGCCGAGAAGGGCCTGCTCGTCATGGAGGCGATGTGGACGCGGTGGCTGCCCCACATGGTGCGCATCCGCGAGCTCGTCGCCTCCGGCGCCCTCGGCGAGATCCGCGCGATGCACGCCGACCACACCCAGAAGCTGCCGAGCGACCCCGCCCACCGCCTCAACGCGCTCGCGCTCGGCGGCGGGGCCCTGCTGGACCTCGGCGTCTACCCGATCTCGTTCGTGTGGGACGTGCTCGGCGCGCCCACGAGCATCACCGCCACGGCCCGCCTGGGCGAGACCGGCGCCGACACCGAGGTCGCGACGATCATGACGCACGCCGGCGGCGCCCTCTCCACCACGCTCTCGTCGTCGCGTGCCGCCGGCCCCACGACCGCGCACATCATCGGCACCGAGGCGCGCATCGACATCGACCGCGCGTTCTACGGGCCCACCTCGTTCCGCCTGACCGACACCTCCGGCGAGGTGCTCGAGACCTACGAGAGCCGGATCGAGGGGCGCGGCATGCAGTTCGAGGCGCTCGCCGCCGAGCGGCTCGTCGCCGAGGGGAACCTCGCCGGCGACATCCTGCCCATCGACGAGACCGTGGAGATCATGGGCGCCCTCGACGAGATCCGCCGCCAGATCGGCGTCACCTACCCGTCGGAGTCGGCCCTGCCGGCCGACGCCCTCAGCGACCGAACGGAGCCGAAGTGACCGACACCCGCGTCGCCGTCTACCTGGACTTCGACAACATCGTCATGAGCTGGTACGACCGCGTCCACGGACGCAACTCGTACTCCCGCGACCGCTCGCGGATCGCGGACGACCCGACGGATCCGGAGATCGCCGAGCGCCTGCAGCGCGCCACGATCGACGTCGGCGCCATCATCGACTACGCCGCGTCGTTCGGCACCCTCGTGCTCACCCGCGCGTACGCCGACTGGTCCTCGCCCGTGAACGCCGAGTACCGGCAGCAGCTCGTGGCCCGCGCGGTCGACCTCGTGCAGCTGTTCCCCGCCGCGGCCTACGCCAAGAACGGCGCCGACATCCGCCTCGCGGTCGACACCGTGGAGGACATGTTCCGCCTGCCCGACCTCACCCACGTCGTGATCGTGGGCGGCGACAGCGACTACGTCCCCCTCGCCCAGCGCTGCCGCCGGCTCGGGCGCTACGTCGTCGGCGTGGGGGTCGCGGGCTCCACCGCCAAGTCGCTCGCCGCCGCGTGCGACGAGTTCGAGGCGTACGACACGCTGCCGGGCGTCACCGTGCCCGAGAAGCCGAAGGCCGCTCCCAAGGCCCCCGCGCCCGAGAAGGCGCCGGCCGACAAGGGCGAGCCCGCGCCGAAGGCGGACGGCGAGCCCAAGCGCAGCCGGCGGTCCTCGCGCGCCAAGCAGGAGCCGGTCGCGGAGGAGGACACCATGGTGCCCTTCGACGAGATCCCGCCCGAGGACCTGCACGCGGCCGCCTCGCGCCTGCTCGAGCGCGCGCTGCGCCTGGGCCGCGACAAGGGCGACGACGCCGAGTGGCTGCACACCTCCGCTGTGAAGCAGCACATGCGCCGGATGGATCCCTCCTTCAGCGAGAAGACGCTCGGCTTCCGCTCGTTCACCGACTTCGTGAAGTCCCGCGAGCAGCTCGCCGAGGTGCAGGAGAGCGGGCACGAGCGCCTCGTGCGCCTGAAGGACTGAGCCCCGCCACGCGCTGCTCGGTCGACGCAGGCGCTTTCTCGAATGTTCGTGAGATCTTTCGAATAAGGTATCGTCGACGAGGTGATCCATCACGAGCTGCCCGTCGCACAGCTGAAGGCCGAGTTGTTCAAGGCCCTCGCTCACCCTCTGCGGGTACGGGCCCTCGAGCAGCTGGTGCGGGGCGAACGAGCCGTCGGCGCGCTGGCCGACCTGCTCGACGTGGAGCTCGGCCAGCTCTCGTCGCAGCTGGGTGTGCTGCGCCGCGCCGGCGTGGTCGTGACGCGACGGGAGGGCACGACGATCCTGTACTCCGTGCGCGATCCCCTCATGGCGGACCTGCTGGGAATCGGGCGGCGGATGCTGGTCGAGAACCTGCGCGACTCCCGCGCCCTCCTCGACGACCTCGAGAACGCCCCGTCGACCGCTGATGCTTCCCCGCGCGACGACGACGCGCGCCGCACCGGATCCGCACGGTGAGCGACCGCGCCGCACGGACCCGCGCTCTCGCCCGGCGCGGGCTGTCGTTCCTCCCGAGCCTCGGCGATCTCGCAGCGGCTCGGCGCGCCCCCGGCCGCGACCTGCTCGCGGGACTGACGGTGGCGGTCGTCGCCCTCCCCCTCGCCCTCGCCTTCGGCGAGGCCTCGGGGCTGGGAGCGGGAGCCGGCATCACGACCGCCGTGATCGCGGGTGCGATCGCCGCGATCTTCGGCGGCAGCAACCTGCAGGTCTCCGGACCGACCGGCGCGATGACGGTCGTACTCGTGCCCGTCGTCGCCCAGTTCGGGTCACAGGGCGTGCTGCAGGTCGGACTCCTCGCCGGCGTGATCCTCGTGATCCTCGCCGTCAGCGGCGTCGGGCGCATCGTGCGCTTTCTCCCGGCGACGGTCGTCGAGGGCTTCACAGCGGGCATCGCCGTCGTGATCGCGCTGCAGCAGGCGCCCAATGCGCTCGGCATCGAGCCCTCGTCCGCCCACGAGGTGTGGCGCGTGGCCGGCGACGCCGTCCTGACGTGGGCCGCGGCTCCCGATCCGGTGCCGCCGCTGACCGCCCTCGCCGTCGCCGCCGTGATCATCGCCGGCTCGCGTTGGCGGCCCGGCGTGCCCTGGTCGCTCCTCGCGATCGCCGCCGCCACGGCCGCCGCCGTGTGGGCGCCGGGCCTGGAGCGCATCGGGGCCCTGCCACCCGCGTTGCCGGCACCAGACGCGTCGTTCGTCGATCCCGGCACGTGGCTCGCCCTCGCGCCATCCGCCTTCGCCGTGGCCGCCCTCGCGGCGCTCGAGAGCCTGCTGTGCGCGACCGTCGCCGACGGGATGCGCGTGGGCGAGCGACACGATCCGGATCGCGAACTGTTCGGCCAGGGGCTGGCCAACCTCGCCGTGCCCTTCTTCGGCGGGGTGCCCGCCACGGCTGCGATCGCACGTACCGCCGTCAACGTGCGCGCCGGCGCCCGCTCGCGGCTGGCCGCGCTGACGCATTCCCTCGTGCTGCTGGCGATCGTGCTGGCGCTCGGCCCCGTGGTCGGGCTCATCCCGCTCGCCGCCCTCGCGGGGGTGCTGCTCGCGACCACCGTGTCGATGATCGAGCTGCGCTCGCTCGTCGCGATGGCGCGCGCCACCCGTGCCGACGCGGCCGTGCTCATCCTCACCTTCGGCCTGACGGTCGTGTTCGATCTCATCCTGGCCGTGGTCGCGGGGCTCGCGATCGCGGGGCTGCTCGCGCTGCGCGACGTCTCACGCGCGGCGACACTCGAGCGCGTGCCGCTCGACGACCACGACCACGCGGACGAGGAGAACGAGCTGTTGCACGAGGGCATCGTCGCCTACCGCTTCGACGGCCCGGTGTTCTTCGGCGCCGCGCCGCGCTTCCTCGTCGAACTGACGGAGGTCGCCGACGTCAGGGCGCTCGTCCTGCGCATGAGCCGCGTCAGCTCTCTCGACGCGACCGGAGCGCTCATGCTGGACGACGCGATCCGCAACCTGGAGCGGCGCGGCATCGCGGTGTTCCTCTCCGGCGTGCAGGATCGCCACCGCTCCGTGCTGCGGCCCATCGGATCGCTCGCCGAGCTGAGCGCCCGTGACCGCGTCTTCGCGCGCACCCCCGACGCGATCGCCGCGGCGCGGGAGCATGTGCGCGCCCCGGGATAGCCGCCGGTCAGGCCCCGGCGAGCAGGCGCGTCATCCGGTCGGTGAACCCCGGCTCGGTCGCGAGCACGGCGCGGTGGCGCGCGCCGGCGACGGCGGGCCAGTCGTTGTGGATGCCGCGCAGGTCGGCGCTCGTGCGGCCGCGGTTCGGCCCGTCGGTGGTGTCGATCTCGATCGGCACCACCGGGGCGAGCGTCGCGGTGGCCAGGCCGGCGGCGATGCCCACGGCGAGCGCGTCGTGGTTGCCGGCGCAGCGACGCCCCGTCTCGCCGAGGTAGAAGTCGTAGTACGCATCGAGGATCCGGGCGCAGTAGCCCCCGATCGCGCCGCCGGCGGCGAGCGCGCGCAGGTGGTCCTCCTCGAGCATGTCGCGCATCGTCACGTCGAGCCCGACGAAGGTGCACGCCCACCCGGCCTCGACGACGCGCTGGGCCGCCTCCGGGTCGTGCCAGATGTTCGCCTCGGCGGCCGGGGTAATGTTGCCGGGCGCCAGGAAGCTGCCGCCCATGATCGTGACCTCGCGGATCCGCTCGGGCAGCGTCGGATCGGCCGCGAGCGCGTCGGCGAGGTTCGTGAGCGGGCCCACCGCGACGAGGTGCAGCTCGCCCGGCCGCTCGTGGCTCAGGCGGATGATGAGCTCGGGGGCCGTCTCGGCGGTGAGCGCGGGCACGAACGACGTGTCGGCCTGGCCGCCCTGGCCGTCCTCCCCGTGCACGTTCGTCGAGAACGACGCCGTGGCGCCGTTCGAGGGCCCCTCGGCGCCGCGCGCCACGGGCACATCCGATCGGCCCGCCATGTTCAGGACGAACGCCGTGTTGCGGGCGGCGGTGTCGACGTCCACGTTGCCCCACGTGGTGGTGCAGGCGACGAGCTCGATCTCGGGCGAGAGCGCGGCGGTGAGGATGGCGAGGGCGTCGTCCACCCCGGTGTCGACGTCGAGGATGATGCTGGTGGTCACCGACCGATCCTAGTTTCCGCGGGCGAAGGCGCCGAACCCGCCCCCGTTCGCCGAACCCGCGCCGGATCGGGCGCGGGGTGGCGGATCGAGGGCGGGTTCGCGGAGGGTCAGGCCGCGACCGGGGCGTCGGCCGTGACCAGGAGCTCGCCCGCGACGGCGTCGAGGCGCACGCGGCCGCCGTCCGCCAGGTCGCCCGCGACGAGGAGGTCGGCGATCCGGTCGTCCACCTCGCGCTGGATGAGGCGGCGCAGCGGGCGGGCGCCGTACTCGGGCTCGTACCCGTGCTCGGCCAGCCAGTCGATCGCCGCCTCGGAGACCTCGAGCGAGATCTCGCGGGCCTGAAGACGCGAGCGCGTGGCGCCGAGCAGCAGGTCGACGATGCGCCGCAGCTGCTCGCGGTCGAGCTTGCGGAACAGCACGATCTCGTCGATGCGGTTGAGGAACTCCGGGCGCATCGACTCGCGCAGCCGGCCCATCACCCGGTCGCGCAGGTCCTTCTCGTCGTACTCCGCGCCGCTCGCGGAGAACCCGATGGCGCCGCTGCGCGAGGCCAGGAACTCCGAGCCGAGGTTCGAGGTCATCACGACCACGGTGTTGCGGAAGTCGACCGTGCGTCCCTGGCCGTCGGTCAGGCGGCCGTCGTCGAGCACCTGCAGCAGCAGGTTGAACACGTCGGGGTGCGCTTTCTCGATCTCGTCGAACAGCACGATCGAGTACGGGTTGCGCCGCACGCGCTCGGTGAGCTGGCCCGCCTCGTCGTAGCCGACGTACCCGGGAGGGGCACCGACGAGGCGCGCGACGGTGTGCCGCTCGCCGAACTCGCTCATGTCGAAGCGGACGATCGCGCCCTCGTCGTCGAACAGGCTCGCCGCGAGGGCCTTCGCCAGCTCGGTCTTGCCGACGCCGGTGGGGCCGAGGAACAGGAACGAGCCGACGGGGCGGCGGGCATCGCCCATGCCGGTGCGGCTGCGGCGCACCGACCGCGCGACCGCGCGCACGGCGTCGTCCTGGCCGATGACGCGCGCGTGCAGCTCGTCCTCCAGGCCGGCCAGGCGCGCCCGCTCGGTCTCGGTGATCCGGCTGGCGGGGATGCCCGTGGCGCGGCTCACGACGGCCGCGATCTCGGGCTCGTCCACGACCGCGCCCGCGGGCGCGCCGCTCGTGGCGGCCTCGTCGAGGCGGCGCTGGACGTCGGCGATCTCGTCGCGCAGGCGCGAGGCCTCCTCGTACCGCTCGGCGGCGACGGCGGCGTTCTTCTCGGACTCGAGCGTGGCGAGCCGCTCCATGAGCGCGGCGGTGTCGACCGGTACGCCCAGGCGCAGCCGCAGTCGGGCGCCCGCCTGATCGATGAGGTCGATGGCCTTGTCGGGCAGCACGCGCTCCGTGAGGTAGCGGTCGCTCAGCTCCACGGCGGCGCGCAGCGCGTCGTCGGTGTACGTCACACCGTGGTGCTCCTCGTACGCCGGGCGCAGGCCGCGCAGGATCTCGACCGCGTCGGCGATCGACGGCTCACCCACGCGCACCGGCTGGAAGCGGCGCTCCAGCGCGGCGTCCTTCTCGATCGTGCGGTACTCCTTCAGCGTCGTGGCGCCGACGAGGTGCAGCTCGCCGCGCGCGAGGCGCGGCTTGAGGATGTTGCCGGCGTCCATGGCGCCCTCACCGCCGCCGCCCGCGCCGACGAGCGTGTGGATCTCGTCGAGGAACAGGATCAGCTCGCCGCGGTGCTCGGCGACCTCGTCGATCGTCTTGGTGAGGCGCTCCTCGAAGTCGCCGCGGAAGCGCGTGCCGGCGAGCATGCCGGGCAGATCGAGCGCGATGACGCGCTTGCCGCGCAGCTGCTCGGGCACCTCGCCCGCCACGATCGCGCGGGCCAGGCCCTCGACGATGGCGGTCTTGCCCACGCCGGCCTCACCGACGAGCACGGGGTTGTTCTTGGTGCGGCGCGAGAGGATCTCGATGGTCTGCTCGATCTCGTCGGCCCGGCCGATCACGGGGTCGAGCTCCCCGGCCTCGGCGCGCGCGGTCAGGTCGACGCCGTACTTCTCGAGCATCGATCCGCCGCCGGACGGCGCCTCCTCCGGCGCGCCCTGCGGCGAGACGGCCTCGCGGGCGCCCTGCGTGAGCGCCTCGGGCGTCACGCCGGCGCGCGAGAGGATCTGCCCGGCGGGCGAGTCCTGCGCCAGCACGAGCGCGAAGAACACGTGCTCCGGATCGATGTAGGTCGCGCCCGCGGAGCGCGCCACCTGGTACGCGTGGAACATCGCGCGCTGCACGGCGGGGGTGATCACCGCCTCGTCGCTGTGGACGGGGAGGCTCTCCTGCGGCAGGCGCTGCTCCGTCTCGGAGCGCAGCGCGTCGAGTTCGGCGCCGACGCGCGCGACCGCCCGGGCGACCGTGTCGTCGTCGAGGAGCACGCGCAGCACGTGGAGGGCGTCCATCTCCTGCTGGCCGCGGGCGTGCGCGAACGCGGCGGCGCGCTGCAGCAGGCTCTGCGTGCGCGCGCTGAGGAAGCGGCTGAGGTCGATCGACCGCGCCGAGCGGGCGCGCTCACCCTGCAGGTAGCGCGCGAGGAACTCGTCGAACGCGCCGAGACCGTCCTGGGGGAAGTCGGCCATTCCTTGTCTCCTAAAACTTGAGCGGTTCGCCATCAACTTTAGAAGTTGAGTGCGGTTGTATCAAGTTGAACGGCGCCGCATCCCGGCCTATTCCCAGCCCGAATCCATACCTAGATGCGCTAGGTTCAATTACCTAGAGGTACAAGGGATGAACGGAGGCGCGCATGCGCATCGACAAGGACCTCGTGGCGGCCTCCGCCACCCCGCTCGTGCTCGGCATCCTCGCCGACGGCGAGTTGTACGGCTACGCGATCCTGAAGCGCGTGAGCGAGCTGTCGGGCGGCCGGATGGAGTGGACGGACGGCATGCTCTATCCGCTGCTGCACCGGCTCGAGCGGGCGGGCCTGCTGTCCGCCACGTGGGGCGCCTCGGAGACGGGGCGTCGCCGCAAGCACTACGCGATCACGGACGCCGGCTGCGCCCTGCTCGAGGAGCGCCGGGCGCAGTGGGAGGTCGTGGCCGACGTCATGCGGAACGTCTGGGAGGCCCGCCCCGCCGGCCCGAACGCGGCAGGCACGACCGCGGGAGCGTGGGCGTGATGGCGCCGCGGGCGGAGGTCGAGGAGCAGATCGCCCAGTGGCGCGGCTACCTGCAGCGGCACCGCGCGATCGCCGCCGCCGATCTGGACGAGCTCGAGGATCACCTGCGCGCGCAGATCGACGACCTCTCCGCGGCGGGACTGGCCGACGACGAGGCCTTCCTCGTCGCGATCCGGCGGATGGGCGGCACCGACGCGATCTCGCGCGAGTTCGCCCGCGAGCACACCGAGCGGATGTGGAAGCAGCTGACGGCGGCCGATGGGCTCGCGGCGGATCGCCGCGAGCCCGTCGTCGCGATCGGGCTCGGCGCCGCCGCCGGCCTCACCGTTCTCGCGCTCATCCAGCTGTTCTCCTACGGCGCGCCGCTCGGCGGCGTCGAGGCCAATGCGGCGCTGTTCCGCGTGCTGCCGACCCTGGTGCTCGCGTTCCTCGCGGCGTACTTCGTGTGGAAGCGCCGGCCGGCCCCGCGCACGACCGTGGCGCTGGCCGTCGTGTTCGGCGTGCTCGTCGCGACGCAGGCCCTGATGCCGTTCCCCAGCGCGACGGGGGTCGGGGCGACGGAGCTGCTCACGACCATCCACCTGCCGATCGTCGCGTGGGGGCTCGTGGGCATCGCGTATGCGGCGGGGCGCTGGCGCGACCACGCGGCGCGGATGGATTTCGTGCGGTTCACGGGCGAATTCGCCGTGTACTTCGTGCTGCTCGCCCTCGGCGGCGGCGTGCTGATCGGCCTCACGAGCGCCGTGCTCTCGCTGACCGGCACGGACACGACCGTCGCGATCGGCGCGATCCTGCGGGTGTGCGTGCCGGGTGCCGTGCTCGTGGCCGCGTGGCTCGTCGAGGCGAAGCAGAACGTGATCGAGAACATCGTGCCCGTGCTCACGCGCGTGTTCACGCCGATCGTCACGCTCGCGCTGCTGTGGATGCTCGCCGCCCTCGCCACGGCGGGCTCGCTCGCCCTCGTCGACCGGGAGCTGCTGATCCTCATGGACGGCGTGCTCATCCTCGTGCTCGCACTGACCCTCTACACGATCTCCGCGCGCGAGGCGCTCGCGCCGGCCGGGCCGTTCGACGCTCTGCAGCTGGGCATGCTCGTCATCGCGATCGCGGTCGACCTCGTCGCGCTGACGGCCATGATCACCCGGATCGCGGAGTTCGGCGTGAGCGCCAACAAGACCGCTGCGCTCGGGCTCAACCTGCTGCTGCTCGTGCACCTGGCCGGGCAGGCGTGGCTCACGCTGCGCTTCCTGCGCCACCGGGCGGGGTTCGCGGCGCTGGAGCGCTGGCAGACCTCGTTCCTGCCGCTCTACCCGGTGTGGGCGGCCGTGGTCGCCCTCGCGTTCCCGTTCCTGTTCGCCTTCGCGTGAGCCATTCCTAGACTGACCCCATGCGGGAGTTCTGGCGGGGCGTGGCGACGCTGGGCCGCGGCTTCGCCTGGTGGCGGGCGCGACCGGGGCTGATGGCCACCGGGCTCGTGCCCGCCGCCGTCGTGGCGGTGGTGTTCTCGGCCGCCCTCCTGGCGCTCGGCTTCGCGCTGCCGGGCCTCGTGGAGTGGATGACGCCCTTCGCCGCGGGCTGGGATGCGTTCTGGGCGGGCGCGCTGCGCGTCCTCGTCGCGCTCGCGGTGCTCGCCGGCGCGATCGCGCTCGCCATCGCGACGTTCACCGCCGTCGTGCTGCTCGTGGGCGAGCCCGCGTACCAGCGGATCTGGTCCTCCGTCGAGCGCGACACCGGCGGCGGCGTCCCCGAGTCCCGCTACTCGCTGTGGCGCGCGGCGGGAGACGCGGTCTCGCTCGTGGCCCGCGGCGCCGGCATCGCGCTGCTGACGCTGCTGCTCGGCCTCATCCCGGTCGCGGGCACGGCGCTCGCGGCCGTGCTCGGCGTCGGCCTCACCGGCTGGACGCTGGCCGACGAGCTCACGCAGCGCGGACTGACGGCGCGCGGCATCGGCGCGGCCGGCCGCCGTCGCCTGCGGCGCGGATCCCGCGGGCGGATGCTCGGTTTCGGCGTCGCGACGCAGCTGTGCTTCCTCGTGCCCGGCGGCGCGATCGCCGTGATGCCCGCGGCCGTGGCGGGTGCCGCGTTGCTGGCGCGCGAGCTGGCGGAGGGGGCTAGCGTCCCGCCTCGGGAGCGGCGGCCTTCGCCGCCCGCGCGATGAGCACGAGCCCGATCACCGCGGGCACGGCCAAGACGAGCGCGACGAGCGGATGGGCGTACTGACCGGTGAGCGCCCCCAGCGCCACCGCGAGCACGAGCAGCTGCGTCACGATGCCGCCGGATCGGCCCCAGGACCGGTCGGTGAGCACCGCGTAGGCGAACGCTCCGACGCCGCCCGCAGCCACGATCGTGAAGACCAGGAGCGCGATCGCCGTCGGCAGCGACGCCGTGTCGCCACCGAGCATCGCGACCACCTGCCAGCCCGCCAGCACCAGCAGGGCGAGGGCCTCCAGCGCGAGCAGCGCGGCCGCCAGGCGCGCGGGAACGGGGGTGCCGGAGGGGGTCGTCATGGGCGTTCCGATTCTTGATCCATTCAGAAACCGTTGACTCATGTCTCCATCTGTAAGAGACTTGTTAACGGTATGTTTCCCCACAACGTGGTGGGAGCGAGCAGCGCTCGCGGCATATCCCAGCGTAGTGCTCACCCGAACAGCCGCTGGAATCGCATCTGTTTTCCCACCACATCTAGGAGCACCACCATGGACTGGCGCGACAAGGCCGCCTGCCTCACCGTCGACCCCGAGCTCTTCTTCCCCGTCGGGAACACCGGGCCGGCCATCGACCAGATCGAGAAGGCGAAGTCCGTCTGCGCCCGCTGCACCGTCACCGAGGTGTGCCTGCAGTACGCCCTCGAGACCGGCCAGGACTCGGGCGTGTGGGGCGGCCTCAGCGAGGACGAGCGCCGCGCCCTGAAGCGCCGCGCCGCCCGCGCCCGCCGCGCCAGCTGACACCGCGGCACACCCGCGCGATCACGGCCCCTGTCGCCGGGGGCCGTTTTTCGCGCCCGGCGTCAGCTGCCTGGCCTCAGCGCCCGGTGCTCGCCCGGCGTCAGCGCCCGATCCAGCGCAGCGGGATGTCGACGATCACCTCGGTGCCTCCCCCGTCGGGTGAGGTCCAGTCGATCGAGCCGCCCAGCTCGCCCTGGATGAGCGTCCGAACGATCTGCGTGCCCAGTCCCCTGCCCACCTGACCGGCCGGCAGACCAGCGCCGGTGTCGCGCACCCGCACCTCGAGGCGCTCCTCGCTGCGGTCCGCGCTGATCTCCACGTCGCCGTCCGAGTCCTTCAGACCGTGCTCGACCGCGTTGGTGACGATCTCGGTGAGCGCGAGCGCCAGCGGCGTCGCGTACTTGCTCGGCAGCACCCCGAACTCGCCGCTGCGGTGCGTGCGCGCGAGCGTGTTCGGCGCCGCGGCCACCTCCGCCACCAGGCGCAGCACGCGATCGAACACCACGTCGAAGTCGACGTTCTGGCTCAGACCCTCCGAGAGGGTGTCGTGCACGACGGCGATCGACGCCACGCGGCGCATCGCCTGCCCCAGCGCGTCGCGCGCCTCGTCGGACGGCGTGCGGCGGGCCTGGATCCGCAGCAGCGAGGCCACCGTCTGCAGGTTGTTCTTGACGCGGTGATGGATCTCGCGAATCGTGGCGTCCTTCGTCAGGATCTCCTGCTCCTGGTTGCGCAGCTCCGTCACGTCGCGCGAGAGCACGATGGCGCCGGTGCGCCTGCCGTTCTCGCTGAGCGGGATGGTGCGCAGCGCCACGGCCACGCCGCGCGCGTGGATGTCGGTGCGCCACGGGGCGCGACCCGACGCCACGACCGGCAGCGACTCGTCGGCGTCGATCGAGGCGTCGGAGAGCGCCGCCGTGACCTCGGCGAGCGACTCGCCCTCGAGCTCGTCGCCGAAGCCGAGGCGGGTGAACGCCGAGAGCGCGTTGGGGCTCGCGAACGTGACGACGCCGTCGGCGTCGAGCCGGATCAGCCCGTCGTTCGCGCGCGGCGCGCCCCGCCTCGCGCCCGTCGGGGCGTCGGCATCGGGGAAGCCGCCGGTGGCGATCATCGCGAAGATCTCGTCGGCGCACTCGTTGAACGTCAGCTGCTGCCGCGACGGCGCGCGCAGCTCGCCGAGGTTGCTGTGGCGCGTGAGCACGCCGAGCACGCGCCCGCCGTCCTCGTCGCGGCGCACGACCGGGACCGCGCGCACGCGCGTGGGGGTCTCCTCGAACCACTCCGGCGACGACGAGTCGACGACGCTCTGCGTCGTGACGGCCTCGCGCACCTGGCTCAGCCACTGCGGGCGCACGCGCTCCCCCACGATGTCGCGGTAGAACAGCGTCGCCGCCCCGCTGGGGCGCACGTGGGCCACGGCGAGATACGAGTCGTCGGCCGTCGGCGCCCACAGCACGATGTCGGCGAAGGACAGATCGGCCAGTAGCTGGCCGTCGGCCGCCACCTTGTGGAGCCATTCGATGTCCGATTCGCTCTGGATGCCCTGGGCCGAGACGAGATCGCTGAGGGTCGACACCGCTTCAGTCTAGGCGGGCCGCCGCCGCTTCCCGGGGCGCAGTCGCCGGCGAGAGACGCCGGTCGCGTCGCTCAGGCCGCCCGGCGCCGCAGTGCGCGCCGACCCGGCCTCGCCTCGTCGGGAGCGTGCCGCGCCGCCGCGGTCGGCGCCTCGATCCGCTCGGCCACGCGCCGCACCGCCTGAGCCAGCGACGAGCGCGGCGCGACCTCGCCCACCGGCCTCGCGGCCAGCAGCGCGGCGTCGGCGGCGCGCCCGTCATGCGGGACGAACGAGACCTCGCCGAGGCCGGCGAAGCGCTCCAGCGTGCGGCGCACCTGCCCGCGGGCGTCGACGCCGAGGGCGCCCGTGCGCAGCCGGTTCACGACCACGTGCACGGGCGTGGGCCCGACGAGCGCGCGCAGCTCGGCGTGCGCGCGGATGAACCGGCCGATGCCGACCGGATCGGCCGACGCGACGGCGACGATCCGATCCGCGCGCTCGAGCGCCGTGAGCGTGGCGGCGTTGCGGCGCGGGCCCTCGAGGTCGCTCACGATCTCCTCGTCGCGCTCGAGCGCCGCCGCGACATCGACGACGGTGTGGGCGGACCAGCCTCGGCACGCGTCCAGCACCGCGCCGAGGCGCGCGCCCGACAGCTCCGGCCACCGCGAGGGGCGGTTGAGGCCGGTCAGCACGTCGACGTGGGCCGCCGTGCCGCCGATGGGCACGCTGATGCGGCTGAGCTCCGGCGGGTCGATCCCCTCAGCGGCCCGTCGACACGCGGCGGCGACGCCGGGGCTCTCCTCCGGCAGGCCCAGTGCCACGGCGATCGCGGGCGCGTGCGTGTCGGCGTCGACCAGCGCCGCCCGCCGGTCGCGCGTGCCCAGCGCCACGGCCAGCTCGATGGCGAGGGCGGTGCGGCCCGGCGCCCCGTGCGGTCCCCACACCGCGGTCACGGTGCCGCCCGTGCCGGATGCGCCGTGCCCGATGCCGCCGCGCGCCGCCGCCACGATCGCGTCGCCGCGGGACTCGATCGGGAGGGGTTCGGCCAGGCCGAACGCGCGCGCCAGCCGCGCATCGGCGCCGCGCCCGGCGAGGGCCACGATCCGCACGGCGTGCCGGTCGCACGCGCGCACGAGGTCGGGGGTGAGCGCGGCGCGATCGAGCGCCACCGCCAGCAGGTCGGAGCCCGCGAGCGCCTCGTGCAGCCGCGAGTGCTCGTCCGCGGCCTCCCGTGCCACGAGCGCCACGGGCACCCCGAGCGCCTCGTGCCCTCCGCGCCGCAGCTCGGCGGCGATGCGCGCGCCGTGCGGCTCCTCGAGCGCGACGACGACCCTCATTCGCCGCTCCCCGTCGGCACGACCGACAGCGCGGAACCCGCCGCCACCGCGGCGAGCACATCGGCGACATCGGAGCGATCGACGACGAGCTCCACGCTCGTCTCGCCCGTCGCCATCACGGCCTCCGCGCGCACCACGGCGGCGACGGTGGCGTCGGCGACGAGCACGCGCGGCGCGTCGAAGCCGTCGTCGGTGGCCGGCGCCTCCCACAGCTCGACAGCGGTGCCCGCGGTCACCGCGCCGGGCACCTCGGCGGCGCTGCGGACGACGACGGTCGTCACGGTCGCCGACGATCCCACCGCCTCGATCGGCACGAGCTCGCCCGCGCCGATCGTGCGCGCCGCCACGAGCCCGTCCCCCAGCTCGTCGGGCGTCAGGTAGAGGCCGTCGGCCTGGCCGAGGCCGACGTCCACGACGCGCAGGTCGGCGGCCGTCACGGCCTGGCCCGGGACGATCGTGGACGACGCGGCGAGCACGGGCACGGTGTGCCGCGACGCGGCCACCACGCCCCAGACACCCGCCACCGATGCGGCGATGAGCGCGACGCCCACGAAGAATCGGGCGTCGCTCCAGAAGGCGCGCTTGCGGATCATGGCGTTCATGGTGCCAGGAGCGATCCCGAGCGCGTCGAAGTTATCCACAGACCCGTGCAGTTCATGCCCCGACCCGGGTAGAGACGGATAATGACCTCATGGCGGAACCCGGTCTCGGCGACGCACCTGTGGCCCGCCATCTGGCGCCGGCCCAGGTGGCGGAGCTGCTCGCGCTCGATGTCGACGCGGTCATGTCGCTGGTCCACGAGGGCCGGCTGAGCGGGGCGCGCCTCGGGGCACCGGCCGTGTGGCGCATCGAGCAGGCGAGCGTCGAGGCGTACCTCGACGAGCAGGCCGAGGAGGCCCGCCGGATCGCGCTGTGGCACGAGTCGCAGATCGCGAGCTTCCCCGAGGTGTGGGGCGCCCGCGGTCCGCGGGCCTGACGTCCTCACGTCAGCACGGAGCCGGCGTCGGCGTCGGCGCGGAGCCACGCGAGCGCCGCGAGGGGGACGATCCGGAAGCCCGCGACGTCGGCCGCGCGCCGGGGCGCGTCGAGGGCGTGCAGCGCGAGGTCCAGGTGGTCGGCGCCGACCCGGTCGAGGGTCCCCGTCGCCGTCCGGCCTCCCGACAGGCCGAGCGTCACGGGCACCCGCCGGCGGGCGAGATCCCGCAGCGCGAAGCCGAGCGTGACGCGCGCGGCCAGCCGATCCGCCTCCGCGAGCGCCCGTGCGCTGCGCAGCAGCTCGGGCTCCGGCACCCCGATCAGGCGCACGGCGGCGAGCGGCACGATCAGCACACCCGCCGTCTCCGGGCGGGCGGCGATCCAGTCCGCCCCGACGGCCGCGATCGCGGCGTCGTGCCGCGAGCCGTCGGCCAGCTCGAACGCGACGGGACCCGCGCCCACGAGGCCGCGCAGGCGGTCCCGCAGCGCCAGCCCGGCGATGCGCAGCCGCTCGGACTCGGAGTCCAGCGCCGCGCGCTCGGCGTCCCACTCCGCCGCGAGCTGATCCTCGAGGTCCTGGAAGAACCGTTCCCATCGCACGCGACGACGGTAGGGGATCCGGCGCCGCCGCGCCCTCCGTTCTCCACAACCTGCTTCCTGCACAGGCATCTATGCCTCGTGCCCGCCGCGCGAGGACCGTGCTGAACTGCTGGCCATCTGACCGGAGCAGGCGGCGGACACCGAGGGGAGGCGCCATGTCGATGCCGATGACGTCGCGGAGCGAGCGACGCCGCGCCCGCAGCGCGCTCGATGTGAGCGAGCTGTTCGCCCCGCAGCGCACGCCCACCGCGGAGCTGCCCGATCCGACGCCCCTGCTCGACGGGCTGGCGCGCGGTGTGCTCGAGGTCCTCGCCGGCGTGCGCGACGTCGATCAGCTCGCGCGGTGGCTGGCCGAGGAGCCGTACCGCTCGCTGCTCACGCGCGCCAACCTCGCCAAGCGCGCCCGCAGCGCGCGGCAGCAGCCGGCCAAGCACCCCGCCTACGCCATCCGGTCGGTGCGCTGGTCGTCGCCGTCCGAGGGCGCCGTCGAGGGCGTCGTGATCGTCGCCGCCCCCGCCCGCACGCGCGCCGTCGCCGTACGGCTGGAGGGCATGGACCGGCGCTGGCGCGCGACGTCGCTCGCGATCCTCTGATCCGCGAGACAGCAACCGCGCGCCGAGACCGTGGCGTCACGCCGCTGTCTCGGCGCGGGAATGCTGTCTCGCGGGTTTCCGGCGATGCGCCTCAGGACGCGGCGGACGGTGGCGCGTCGTCGGTCTGCCGGGCGAGGCGGTCCTCCAGCTCATCGACCCGGCGCCGCAGCTCGAGGATCTTGCGGACTCCGGGCAGGGTCACGCCCTCCTCCCCCAGCGCGAGCACCTCGCGGAGCCGCTCGATCTCGTCGGCCGAGTAGCGGCGCTGGTTGCCCCGCGAGCGGTCCGGCTGCACGATCTCGAGCGCATCCAGCCGGCGCAGCTGCGCGGCGGGCACACCCAGCAGGGTGGCCACCTGCCCGATGGTGTAGAACGGCTCATCCGAGAGGATGCGGTCCGTCGTCCTGGCGTCGTCGCCCACGGTGCTCCCTCGTCCCTCGTCGTCCGGCGCCGCCTCCGTCGCGCCGTTTCTTGCACTTTGATCGCGGCTATCTTATAACTTCACTTGCAGGTTTGCTTCGCTCCGATTCGGAGGCCGGCCTGCGCGATCCGCGGCGCCGCGCAAGCGGTTCTCGCTGTGCCCGCTGCGGCCGGCCTCCCCACCGCAGGGAGGTTCCATGTCGTTCACGACCACGTCCGCGCTCACGGCACCGACACCCGAGGCCGCCGCCTCGCCGCGCACGTCGTTGCGCATCGGGATGGTGGCCCCGCCCTGGTTCTCGCTGCCGCCCGCCGGCTACGGCGGGACGGAGGCCGTGGTCGCGGGCCTCGTCGACGCGCTGGTCGCGCGCGGACACGAGGTCGTGCTCGTGGGCGCGGGCGACAACGGCACGTGCGCGCAGGAGTTCCACGCCGTCTACGACGCTCCGCCCACAGGGCGACTGGGCGAGCCCATCCCCGAGGCGATCGCCGCCGCCTTCGCGCGCCGCACGCTCGAGGACGCCGGCGTCGACGTCGTGCACGACAACACGCTGTGCGGGCCGCTGCTGGCGGGGGGCCGCGCGGCTCCCACCGTCGTCACGATGCACGGCCCCGTCGCCGGCGAGAACGGCCGCTACCACGAGCTGCTCGGCCGCAGCGTGTCGGTCGTGGCGATCTCGGACGCGCAGCGCCGCGCCAACCCGCGCATCAACTGGTGCGGCACCGTGCACAACGCGGTCGATGTGGCGTCGTTCCCGATGCGCGAGCGCAAGGACGACCTCGTCCTGTGGATCGGGCGCTTCAGCCCCGACAAGGCCCCGCACCTCGCGATCGACGCGGTACGGGCGGCCGGCCGGCGGATCGTGCTGGCGGGCAAGCTCAACGAGCGCGCCGAGCACGCGTACTTCGACGCCGAGGTCCGCCCGCGCCTGGGCGCCGACGCCGAGTACGTCGGCGAGGCCGATGCCGCGCTGAAGCGCGAGCTGTTCGCCGCCGCGCGGGCACTGGTGTTCCCGATCCAGTGGGAGGAGCCGTTCGGCATGGTCATGGTGGAGGCCATGGCGTGCGGCACGCCCGTCGTCGCCACGCGGCGCGGCAGCGTGCCGGAGGTGGTCGCACACGGACGCACGGGCGTCGTCGTCGATCCGGACGCCGATGCCCGCGAGCTCGCGGCGGCGATCGTCGCGGCCGAGGAGCTGGACCCCCGGGAGTGCCGCCGCCACGCCGAGCGCCGCTTCGACCTCGCCGTGATGGCCGAGGGCTACGAGCGCGTCTACCGCTCCCTGCTCGAGCCGATGGAGCTGTACGAGGACGAGGGCCGCGACACGGCCGGCCTCGTCGCCGCCTGAAACCGGCGAGAAAGCAGCTGCGCGCCGAGACAGCGGCCAGAAGCCACTGTCTCGGCGCGCGAATGCTGTCTCGCGGGGCGCCGGATCAGCCGAACAGCGCCGCGGCCTCCTCGTAGCGCGCGAGCGGCACCGTGTTGAGCTCGCCGAGGGCGTCCTGGAACGGCACCCGCACGATGTCCGTCCCCTGCATCGCCACCATCTGGCCCCACGCGCCGTCCACGACGGCGTCGATCGCGTGCAGGCCGAGGCGCGTCGCGAGCACGCGGTCGAAGCCCGACGGCGCGCCGCCGCGCTGGATGTGCCCCAGCACGGTCGCGCGGGTCTCGATCCCCGTCTTCTGCTCGATCAGCGGCGCGAGCTGCTCGCCGATGCCGCCCAGGCGCGGGCGGTTGAAGGCGTCGAGGCCCTTGTCGCTGTAGGCCTCGTCCTGGCCCTTCATGATGAAGCCCTCGGCGACGACGACGAGCGGCGCGCGGCCACGCTCGTGGGCCGACATCACCTGCTCGCAGATCTCGTCGAGCGACAGCGGCACCTCGGGGATGCAGATGATGTGCGCGCCCGCGGCCATGCCGGAGTGCAGCGCGATCCAGCCGACGTGGCGGCCCATCACCTCGGCGACCATGCACCGCTGGTGCGAGTCGCCCGTCGTGCGCAGGCGGTCCATCGCCTCGGTCGCGATGTTCACGGCCGTGTCGAAGCCGAACGAGTAGTCCGTGGCGCGCAGGTCGTTGTCGATCGTCTTCGGCACGCCCAGCACGTTGATGCCGTCGTTGTAGAGGCGCTGGGCGGCCGCCAGGGTGCCCTCGCCGCCGATCGCGATGATGCCGTCGAGGCGGTGGCCGTACAGCGTCTTGGCGATGTTCTCCGGGCCGCCGCGCTCCCCCTCGTACGGGTTCGTCCGGCTGGTGCCGAGGATCGTGCCCCCGACCTTCGACAGGCCCTTGACCTCGTGACGCGTGAGCGGGAAGAAGTCCGCGTCCACGAGGCCGCGCCATCCGTCGCGGATGCCGACGAACTCGATGTCGTAGGTCTCGGTGCCCTTCAGGACCGCACCGCGGATGACCGCGTTCAGGCCGGGGCAGTCGCCTCCGGAGGTCAGGATTCCGATCTTCATGCGCGCCCCACAGCCGTTCGGGTCGACTGCCGCACGCAGGTGACGTTTCCGATCTTCATGGCGCCAGCCTAGAGCCTCCGACGCCGCGGCGGGCGCGGCCTGCCGGGCCGCGGCCCGGCTCGCCGCGCGCCCGTCACTCGCCGCCGAGCGCCTCGCGCGTGAGGTGCATGAGCGCGGCCAGCTGCACCGACTCGCTCGACGCCTCGTCGGCCGCCTCGCCGTCCAGGGCGCGGGCCGCGAGGCCCTGCTTCTGGTCGATGAGCTCCGCGATCTTCGTGTCGATCGTGTGCGCGGCGATGATCCGCCACGCGGTGACCGGCTCGTCCTGGCCGATGCGGTGCACGCGGTCGATCGCCTGCGTCTGCTCGGCCGCCGTCCAGCTGAGCTCCGCCAGCACGACGTTCGACGCGACCTGCAGGTTCACGCCCACACCGGCGGCCGTGAGTGAGCAGACGGCGATGCCGACCTCGGGATCGTTCACGAACGCGTCGATCGCCTCCTGGCGTGCCGCCGACGTCTGGTCGCCGCGCACCGACACCGAGCGGATGCCGTTCGCCGCGAACAGCGCCTCGGCCTGGTCCATGACGTCGATGTGCTTGGCGAAGAACACGACCTTGCCCACCGAGCGCTGCAGCTGCGCGGCGTAGTCGGCCGCGAGGCCCGCCTTGGCCTGGCCGATGCGGCGGACCATGGCGAACACGTTGTCGCCCTCGGCGCCCGCCGCCTTCGACTCGTCCAGCTCGCCCTGCGCCACGAGGCGCACGATGTCGTCGTCGATCTCGCCCGGCTCGAGCCCGCGGTCGCCGCGCGCCTCGATGATCCGGCGGTACCGCGCGGCCAGGCGCTCGGCGAGCTGGCGCTCCGCCTCGCGGATGCCGCGGCCGAACTCGTCATCCAGCTCCACGGGCATGTCGGCGATGAGCTTGTCGGGCAGATCGCTCGCGACGTCCTTCTTGCGGCGGCGCACGATGCCCATCGAGATCACGGCGTCGCGCGCCTCGGGGTAGAACGCCTTGTCGGCGGGGGTGAGTCCCGTCGCGTCGAGCTTCTCCATGAGCTCGGGGCCCGGCTTCTCGCCGTTGGTCCAGCCGAGGAAGCGCCAGATGGCGTCGAAGTCCTCGACGTCGTTGATCAGGGGCGTGCCCGTGAGCGCCATCATGAGCGGCCTGCCGCCCGGCGTCGTCTCGCGGATGCGCTGCGCGAGCGCCAGCACGTTCTGCGAGCGCTGCGACGAGAGGTTCTTGATGAAGTGCGCCTCGTCGACGACCATCCCCCGCAGCCCGATGGCCGCGAGCCAGCCGAGGTGACGATCGAGGATCTCGTAGTTCACGATGAACACGTCGGCGAACGCGTCGACATCCTGCCCGTCGCCGCTGATCACGGTGGCGCGGCGGTGAGGCGTCCAGCGCTCCACCTCGCGCGCCCAGTTCATCTTCACGACGTTCGGGACGACGACGACGAGCGGGTACGCGCCGGCGACCGAGGCCGCGAGCACCGACTCCGCCGTCTTGCCCAGGCCCGGCTCGTCGGCGAGCAGGAACGAGCGGTGGCCGGCGCGCACGGCCTCGAGGAAGCGGGCCTGGTGCACCATCACCTCGAGTCCCTTGGGCGAGACGCGATCGAACTCCGGCACCGGCGGCAGCGGCATCGTGGCCGCTCCCCCGCCCGCGCCCGTCTCGAACGCCTTGTACAGGGGGCCCATCAGCTCCCAGCCGTCGAGCCGACGGCGCGGCGCGGGCGCCGGCACACGCGAGAGGTCGGGCGCGAGGAACGGGTTCGCCGCGATGCGCGACTCGATCTGCGGCGGCACGACCGCGCGCTCCGTGGCGATCTGGGGCACCATCGGCGGCGTGACGACCGGCTTGGCATCCGAGATCACGAGCTCCTCGGGCGGCAGCTCGGCGCCCGACTCGAGCAGCCAGTCGCGGCGCATGCGCTGCGCGACGGGCGTGGTCGCGTGGTCGGCCTCGAGCAGCTGGATCAGCGAGGTGTCGCGCGCGGCGGTCTTGGCGAGGATCGTCGCGACGCCGTCGAGGCGCTTGAGCAGCTCGGCGCGCGCGGCGTCGGTCAGCTCGGCGTCGGCCTTGACCCTGGCGCGCTCCTCGCGCACGAGGAACGCGATCACCTGGAACTTCACGCGGTTGGTCGGACCCAGCTTGTTGCGCTGGGCCTTGGCCTCGACCTCGCGCACCTTGCGGGCGAGGATCGGGATGAGGGGTGCCTCGTCGTCGCGTCGTGCGGACGAGGACGTCTTGCGCTGTCGCGCGGGTGCCGTGGTCGGCATGCTCCTCCTGAGCGTCGATGCGGCCGATCGAGCGGCCGTTCGAAGGATCTGCGCGCCCCACGCGTGCCGAGGGATTCGGACGACCAGGACGGGTCCGGCCGGGAGGCGCCAGGCTCGCTCACCCGGCGCAGAGCGTCGAACGGATGGCGGCGAGCCGCATCCAGTCTAGGGCATGCTCCCCGCAGATCCCCAGAGAGCGCTCCGGCGCGCCCCGCCGGCGGACCGGCGGGGCGCGGACGGATCGGGCGCGTGCGCCGGCGGCTCAGCGGAAGGCGCGCAGGCGCAGGCTGTTGAGCACGACGAACACGCTCGAGAAGGCCATGGCGGCCCCGGCGATCATGGGGTTCAGCAGGCCGAGCGCGGCGAGCGGGATGGCGGCGACGTTGTAGCCGAACGCCCAGAAGAGGTTGCCGCGGATGATCGACATCATGCGGCGCGAGAGCCGGATGGCGTCGGCCACGGCCGCGAGCGACTCGCGCACGAGCGTCACGTCGCTCGCGTGCCGCGCCGCGTCGGTGCCGCCGCCCATCGCGATGCCGAGATCGGCGGCGGCGAGCGCCGCGGCGTCGTTGATGCCGTCGCCCACCATCGCCACGCGGCGGCCGTCGGCCTGCAGCGCGCGGATCCGCGCGATCTTGTCCTCGGGAGACGCCCCCGCGATGACGCGGTCGATGCCCACGCGCCCGGCGACGTCGCGCGCGACGCGCTCGTTGTCGCCCGTGAGCAGCACGACCTGGAGCCCGAGTGCGCGCAGCTCGGCCACGGCGCCGGCGCTGTCCTCGCGCACGGTGTCGGCCACGACGAGCACGCCGCGCGCCGTCGCCGTCATCCCGGCCGACGACGACCAGCCGACCACCACGACCGTGCCCGCCGCCTCCTCGGCCGCACGCACGAGCTCGTCCGGCACGCGCGCGCCGCGCTCGCGCGCGAAGGCCAGGCTGCCGGCGAAGACCTCGCGGCCCTCCACCCGCGCCGTGACCCCGCGCCCCGCGTGGCTGCGGAAGTCCGTCGCGGCGGGCACCTCGCTCGCCGCCGCAACGATCGCGGCGGCGATGGGGTGCTGCGAGCCGGACTCGACCGCCGCGGCGAGCGCGACCAGCTCGTCCCGGCTCTCACCCTCGGCGGCGACGACCGCGTCCAGCGTCATGCGCCCGCTCGTGACCGTGCCGGTCTTGTCGAGCACGAGCGTGTCGATCCGGCCCGCGGTCTCGATCGCCTCGGGGCCCGTCACGAGCACGCCCAGCTGGGCGCCGCGCCCGGTGCCGACGAGGATCGCGACGGGCGTGGCGAGCCCGAGCGCGCAGGGGCAGGCGATGATGACGACGGCGATCGCCGCCGTGAGCGCCGCGTCCACGCTCCCGCCCGCGAGCAGCCACACGGCGAGCGTCAGGATCGACAGGCCGATGACGACCGGCACGAACACGGACGAGATGCGATCCGCCAGGCGCTGCACGCGCCCCTTGCCGGCCTGCGCGTCCTCGACCAGCCGCGCCATGTGCGCCAGGCGCGTCGCCGATCCCACGGCCGTCGCCCGCACGACGAGGCGGCCGTCCGTCGCGATCGTCCCGCCCGTCACGTCGTCTCCCGCCCCGGCGTGCACCGGCGCCGACTCGCCCGTGATCATGCTCGCGTCCACCGCGGCGTCGCCGCGCACGATGACGCCGTCGGCGGCGACGCGCTCGCCCGGGCGCACGACGAACAGGTCGCCCTCGCGCAGCCGGTCGGTCGGCACGGTCTCGCCGTCGCGCCCGTCCTCGCGCGCGAGCGTGACCTCGTCGGCGCCGAGCTCCATGAGCGCGCGCAGCGCCGCCCCCGCGCGCCGCTTCGACCGATGCTCGATGAATCGCCCGAGCAGCAGGAAGACCGTCACGACGGCGGCGACCTCGACGTACACGTGCCCGCCGGTCGCGGCCGCCCACACGCTCCACAGCAGGGCGGCGAATGTGCCCAGGGTGATGAGCGTGTCCATCGTCATGGCACCGTGGCGCGCGTTCGCAAACGTCGCCCGGTGGAAGGGCCATCCGGCCCACAGGACGACGGGGGCGGCGAAGGCCAGGGCGACCCACTCCCAGCCGGGGAACTGCAGCGGCATGATCATCGACAGCGCGACCACGGGGACCGACAGGATCGCGCCGACGATGAGGCGGGTGCGCAGCGGCGTGGCGCCGCGGACGTCCTCGACGTCGTGCACGTGGCCGCCGGCGGAGCCGTGGTCGTGGTCACGGTGCTCGTGCCCGTGGTCGGTTCCGTCTCCGCCGTGGCCCTCCGGCATGGGGGCCGGCCTCGCGGCCGCATCGCTGCGCACGCGCGCCTGGTACCCGGCCGAGCGCACGGCGTCGACGAGCTGCTCCACCTCGACCGCCTCCGGCGCGGTCACCCTCGCCGACTCCGTCGCGAGGTTCACCGACGCCTCGACGCCCGGCACGGCCCGCAGCCGCTTCTCGACGCGCGCCACGCAGCTCGCGCACGTCATGCCCTCGATGTCGAGGACGACGCCCCGGGTCTCGCTCATCTGATCCATCCTGGCCTCCCTGGCTTCTCCCCGACGCCAACAGCATACCCCCCGGGGGTATTCCCGCGCGAGCCGCGGCGTAGGCTGGAGCCATGCCGGGCACCTACACCGAAGCGCAGATCGCCGCCACCATCGACCACGCCGTGCTGAAGCCGGACTTCACGCGCACCGACGTGGACCGCGAGCTCGACATCGCGGCCGAATGGGGCGTGTGGAGCGCGTGCGTGCGCCCGTCGGACGTCGGCTACGCCGTGAAGCGCCTCGACGGCTCCGGAGTGCGCGTGTGCACCGTGATCGGCTTCCCGCACGGCACGACGTCGACGGCGACGAAGGTCGCCGAGCTGCGGCGCGCGCGGGACGACGGCGCGACCGAGTTCGACATGGTCCTGCACATCGGCGCGCTGCGCTCGGGCGAGGACGCCTACGTGCGCGACGACATCGCGGCCGTCGTCGAGGCGGCCGGCTCCTTCGTGAGCAAGGTGATCCTCGAGACGAGCTACCTCGACGACGAGCAGATCGCCCGCGGCAGCCGGCTCACCGAAGCCGGCGGCGCCACGTTCGTGAAGACCTCGACGGGCTTCGCCGGCGGCGGCGCCACCGTCGAGCACGTGCGGCTCATGCGCGAGAGCGTCTCGCCCGCCGTGCAGGTGAAGGCCTCGGGCGGCGTGCGCGGCCTCGACGCGGCCGTCGCGATGCTCGACGCCGGCGCCACGCGCCTCGGCACGAGCGCGAGCGCCACGATCCTCGGCGAGCTGCGCGCGCGGCTCGCGGGCGAGGAGGCCTCGGGCGCGGAGGACGCCGGCTCGTACTGAGCGCTCAGCCGCGCAGGATGGCGCGCGTGCGGGCGACGTCGTCGTTCATCTGCGCGATGAGCGCCTCGACGCCCTCGAACGCCACCATGCCGCGCAGCCGCTCCTGGAAGAGCACGTCCACGCGCAGGCCGTACAGGTCGAGGCCGCTCTCGTCCAGCACGTAGGCCTCCACCTGCGGCGCGTCGACGTCGCCGAACGTCGGGTTGGCGCCGACCGAGATCGCGGCCGGGTAGCGCGTGGTGGCCAGCTCGCCTTCGGGCGCGCGCACGATCAGCCAGCCCGCGTACACGCCGTCCGCAGGGACGAAGCCCTCGGCTTCGGCCGACAGGTTCGCGGTCGGGAAGCCCAGCTCGCGCCCGCGCTGCAGCCCGCGCACCACCTCGCCCGAGACCGCGGGGAGGCGCCCGAGCAGCTTGGCGGCCGCGCTCACGTCGCCCTCGGCCAGCAGCTCGCGGATCCAGGTGGACGACACGCGTCGTCCGTCGCCGGCGCTCGCGATGTCGTCGACCACGTCGACCTCGAAGCCGTGCTCGGCCCCCAGCCGCTCGAGGAGGGCGACGTCGCCGGCCCCGCCGCGCCCGAAGCGGAAGTCGCGGCCCACGAGCACGCGGCGCGCGCGCAGGGCCGAGACGAGCACGCGCCGCACGAAGTCGGCCGCGCCCTCGGCCGCGAGGGCCTCGTCGAAGCGCAGCAGCAGCGCGGCGTCCAGACCGGTGCGCGAGAGCAGCTCGATCTTCTGCCGGTTGCCGACGAGCGGCCGCGGGCAGCGCTCGGGCGCGAGCAGCGCGAGAGGGTTGCGGTCGAAGGTGACGGCCACCGTGCGCAGCGCGCCGCCGGCCGAGGCCAGCATCATGCGCTCGATGATGGCGCGATGCCCGGCGTGCACGCCGTCGAACTTGCCGATCGCGACGATCGACTCGCCGAAGTCCGCCGGGATCTGCGACGGATCCTCGAACAGGATCATCCCGCCGCCCCGACGGCGACGCGCGCGGGCCGGTGGGTGGCCAGCCACCAGATGCCGAGGAACGGCAGCACGAGCGGGATCCAGAAGTAGCCCGATCCGTAGCGCGACCACACGGTGTCGTCGGCATGGAACAGCTCGGGGGCCAGCACGCTGAGGGTGCCGACCACGAGCACGCCGGCGAGCTCGAACGACACCGCGGCCCACGCGACGCGATACCAGGTCTCGCTGCGCGAGACGACGAGCGCGACGGTCGCGAGCACGTAGACCACCGCCGCGAGCGCGGAGAGCAGGTACGCCAGCGGCGCCTGCGAGAAGTGGGCGATCATCTGGTAGACGGATCGGCCGGTCGCGGCGAGCGCGAGCACGCCGTAGACCCAGACGAGGAGGGTGCCGATGCCGGTGATGCGGCGGGAGCGCGCGGGTTCAGTCATAGCGGATCGATTCTAGTTCGCGGGCGCCGCGATGCCGCTGGGCGGGTCGCGGCGGACCCGCGCGCTCACGCGACCTGGATCGTCCAGATCACCTGCATGCGCCACACCATGACGGCGATCGACAGGCCGACCACGCCCATCACCACGACGCTCCAGCGGCCCCGCTCCACGAGCGCCCACCCCACGGCGGCCAGCGGCAGCAGCACGGCCGACACGAGGTACATCCAGAACTCGAGCAGGTCGCCGGTCGGCGGGTTCCCCGCCAGCGGCGCGACGATGGCGACGACCACCTGGGCGACGAGCAGCAGCTCGACGAGGGCGAGCGCCCCGACGCTGAGGTCGCTGGGGCGGCGGCCGGCGAGGCCCAGCACGAGGCACAGGAGCCCGGCGGCGACGGCGGCGATCACCTGCACGACCGTGAACCACAGGATCATGCGCGCACCTCTGGCATGTTCATGGCGCTCTTCAGCGCGGACCCGCGCGCCTCGACGATGCCGACGAGGCGCCCATCCGGATCGACGGCCGCGGCGACGGCGCCGGGCAGCCGAGCGGCCGCGCCCTCCAGCCGCTTGCCGTGGCGCAGGTCCCTCGCCTCGTCGGCGCTCACCTCCACGCGGCCGACCGCGCGCTCGGCGGCCGCGGCGGGGCCGATCAGCGCGTCGCCTTCGATCGCATCGACGGCGACCGCCTCCGCGACGTCGAAGCGGCCGATGCGCGTGCGCCGCAGCGCCGTGAGGTGCCCGCCGACGCCCAGCGCCTCGCCCAGGTCGCGCGCGAGGGCGCGGATGTACGTGCCGGAGGAGCAGTCCACGACCACGTCGAGGTCGATCCCGTCCGCGCCGCGGCGCGTCTCGAGCACCTCGAAGCGCGAGACGGTCACGGTGCGCGCCTTGAGCTCGACCTGCTCCCCCGCGCGCGCGAGGTCGTACGCGCGGCGGCCGTTCACCTTGATCGCCGAGACGCTGCTGGGCACCTGCGAGATCTCCCCCGTCAGCGACGCGATCCCGTTCGCGATGCGCTCGTCGGTCGCGGCCTCGAGCGCCGCCGGCTCCGCGACCGAGGCGATCTCGCCCTCCGCGTCGTCCGTGGTGGTGGCCGCGCCGAGCCGGATCGTCGCGAGGTACGTCTTGTCGAGGCCGACGAGGTAGGTGAGCAGTCTGGTCGCGCCCTCGACGCCGAGCACGAGCAGCCCCGTGGCCATGGGGTCGAGCGTGCCGGCGTGCCCGATCTTGCGGGTGCCGAGCGCGCGGCGCGCACGCGAGACGACGTCGTGGCTGGTCATCCCGCCCGGCTTGTCGACCAGGAGGACGCCCGCATGCATGCCGTCCAGCCTACCCGCGGGCGGCCGGGGCCTCAGGCGCAGGGCTCGTACGGCGGCTCGTCGCGCTGGGTCATCGTGACGGACGAGACGCGATCGTCGCCGGCGGCGACCTCGAAGAACAGCGCGCCGTCGGCGGCATCCGCCTCGGCCTGGCGCAGGTACGTGGCCTCGCCGATCGTGGCGGGCACCTCCTCCGCCGCGGGATAGGCCGCGCGCACCTCGTCGCGCGTCGAGCCCAGCCCGATGCCGACGGGCGTGCGCGGGCCGCCGGCGGGATCGCCGAGGCCGCCCTCGACGGCGATCGTCTCGATCGCGCCCGACGAGCCGGCGACGAACCAGATGGAGAGGTCCTCGCCGCCGCTCCACGAGGCGACGTTCTCGCAGCCCTCGACGGGCGCCCAGTCCTCGGGCAGCTCGGCGAGCGTCGCCTCGAACGGGTCGCCCATCGCGACGAGCCCCACGGCGCCGCCGTGGATCACCCAGGTCGACGGATCGGCCGGGTCCTGGTCGTCCATCGTCACGGCGGCGTCCGACGGGAACGTCGTCGTCGAGGCACTGGAGGAGACGGTCGGGGACGGCGTCGCGTCGCTCGTCGGGCTGGCGCAGCCCGCGACGGCGACGGTCGCGAAGACCCCGGCGAACAGGGCGAAACGGGGGTCGATCCGAGGCATGACCCCGACGCTACGCAACGCAGATCACGGTCGGGCCGCGGACGGATCACGGTTCGGTCGCGATCCGCACGGAGTTCCCTCGACGTGGCCTCCTAGGGCGTGTCTGACAATCGACGCCGTCGCGAGCATGGCCGGGCGTGCGTGGCTCGCAAGACCGAGGAGGGAGGCGATGCCGAAGCATCGTCGACCGACGAGGGCGCAGCGAGACGCGTGCGAACGGCCAGCGCAGTAGGCGAGAGATTGTCAGACGCGACCTAGGCTGGTGGGATGCCCGCCGCCGTCGCGACCGCCCTCGCCGAGAGGCTGCTGCCGTGGTACCGGGAGAACGCGCGGGCGCTGCCGTGGCGCGCGCCCGGCTTCGGCGCGTGGGGCGTGCTCGTGAGCGAGTTCATGCTGCAGCAGACGCCCGTCGCACGCGTGATCCCGCTGCTCGAGGCGTGGCTCGCGCGCTGGCCGACGCCGGCGGCGCTGGCGGACGACGCGCCGGCCGAGGCCGTGCGGGCGTGGGCGAACCTCGGCTATCCGCGCCGCGCGCTCTGGCTGCACCGCGCGGCGACCGAGATCCGCGACCGGCACGGCGGCGTGGTGCCGCGCGACGTCGACGAGCTGCTCGCACTCACCGGGATCGGCGACTACACCGCGCGCGCCGTCGCGGCGTTCGCGTACGGCGAGCGCCACCCGGTCGTCGACACGAACACGCGCCGCGTGCTCGCGCGCGCGGTCGCCGGTGTGGAGCACCCCGCGCCGCCGCACCGCCGCGACCTCGACGCCATGGCCGCGCTGCTTCCGGAGCCGCCGGAGGACGCCGCGCTCATGAACGCCGCGATGATGGAGCTCGGCCAGGTGGTGTGCGTCGCGCGCGCCCCGCGCTGCGGCGCGTGTCCCCTGCGCGACGCGTGCGCGTGGGTCGCGGCCGGCTCGCCCGCGACCCCGGACCTGCGCCGCCGGCAGGCGCGCTACGAGGGCAGCGACCGCCAGGCCCGCGGGGCGGTGCTCCGGCGGCTGCGCGAGGCCGACGGTCCCGTCGCGGCGCGGCAGCTGCTCGCGGACTGGCCGGACGCCGCCCAGCGCGACCGCGCGATCCTGTCGCTGCTGCAGGACGGCCTCATCGAGACCGACGGCGAGCACGTGCGCCTGCCCCGTTGAGCGGCCCCTTGACCCCACACTGAACGCGCGTTTAGTGTGTTGAACATGAGTTCAGCCTCCGATCTGACGACGCGCGCACGGATCCGCGACGCCGCGGTCGCGCGATTCGGCAGGGACGGATTCGGAGCGTCCGTGCGCCAGATCGCACACGACGCCGGCGTGAGCCCGGCCCTCGTCATCCACCACTTCGGATCGAAGGCCGCGCTGCGCGAGGCGTGCGACGCGCACGTGATGAGCGCCTACGCGGCGGGCAAGGACGAGGGCCAGCGCACGATGCGCGACGGCGGCCCCCTCTCGCTGTTCGCCGACCTCGGCCGGTACGAGCCGCTGCTGCGGTACTTCCTGCAGACGATCCGCGAGGGCGGCGAGCCGGCGCGGCGCATCGTGCGCGCCATGATCGCCGACGCGGACGACCGCACCCCCGACGCGATCCGCGACGGCCTGATCCGCCCGAGCCGCGACCCGGCGGCGCGCAACCGCGTGCTCGTGCTCGCCGTGCTCGGCGCGCTCGCGCTGTCGGACCTCGCCGAGCCGGGCCCCGCCGAGCCGGACGGATCGGGCGGGGAGACGGCCGACGCCGGGGCGCTCGCGATGCGCCTCTACGTCCCCCTCCTCGAGGTGCTGACCCACGGCTATCTCGCCTCGCCCGACGTCTACGAGGCCTTCCTGCGATCCCACGAAGGAGACCGCGAATGAACCCCATCGAGATCACCGGCCTGCGCAAGAGCTTCGGCCGCACTCGGGCGCTCGACGGGCTGGACCTGACCGTCGCCCCCGGGGAGGTGGCGGGGTTCCTGGGGCCGAACGGCTCCGGGAAGTCCACGACGATCCGCGTGCTGCTGGGGCTGCTGCGCGCGTCGGGAGGCAGCGCCCGGCTGTTCGGCGGCGACCCGTGGCACGACGCCGTGGCGCTGCATCGGCGCCTCGCGTATGTGCCGGGCGACGTCTCGCTGTGGCCCAACCTGACCGGCGGCGAGGCGATCGACCTGCTCGCGCGCTTCCGCGGCGGTCGGGCCGAGACACGGGACGCCCGCTTCCGGCGCCGGCGCGAGGACCTCCTCGAGCGCTTCCAGCTCGATCCGCGCAAGAAGGCGCGGACCTACTCGAAGGGCAACCGCCAGAAGGTCGCGCTCGCGGCCGCCTTCGCCTCGGACGCCGAGCTGCTCGTGCTCGACGAGCCGACGAGCGGCCTCGATCCGCTCATGGAGGCGGTGTTCCAGCGGGAGGTGCGCGCCGCCCGCGAACGCGGGGCGGCCGTGCTGCTGAGCTCGCACATCCTCTCGGAGGTCGAGCGGCTGTGCGACACCGTCACGATCATCCGCGGCGGCCGCACGGTGGAGCAGGGCCCGCTGGAGCGGCTGCGCATCGCCTCGGCGGCGGGCACCGAGGGCGCCGAGCAGAGCCTCGAGGAGCTCTTCCTGCGGTTCTACGACCGCGAGGACGCCCCGTGAGCGGGTTCTCGGGCACGGCGCGCCTGCTGGCGCTGGCGCTGCGGCGCGACCGGATCCGCCTGGCCGTCTGGCTCGCGGTGATCGTGGCCTGCTGGGTCGCCTTCGTCGGCGAGCTCGCCGTGCTGCAGGACGAGGGCACGCTCGCCGACCGGGCGCTCGTGCTGCGCAGCCCGGCGATGATCATGATGACCGGGCCCGGCTACGGGCTCGACGACTACACGCTCGGCGCCGCCCTCGCGGCGGAGGTGACCGTCTGGATCGCCGCCGCGCTCGCGGTGCTGTCGATCCTCGAGGTCGTGCGGCACACGCGCGCCGAGGAGGAGTCGGGCCGCGCGGAGCTGCTGCGCGCCGCGCCGATCGGCCGGCACGCCCCGGCGACCGCCGCCCTGCTGCTGGCGCTGATCGCCCAGGCGGCGATCGCGATCGCCTCGACGGCGGTGGTGGTCGGCCTCGGCGGAGTGGCGCTCTCCGACACGCTGGCGCTGACGGGCGGGCTCGCGCTGCTCGGCGCCGTCTTCGCCGGCGTGGCGCTCGCGGCGGCCCAGCTGGTGGAGCACGCCCGCACGGCGATCGGCGTCTCCCTCGCGGTGTTCGGCGCGGCGTTCGCCCTGCGGGCGATCGGCGACGCCCAGCAGAGCCCCGCGACGGGGGACGACGACACGTCGTGGCTGTCGTGGCTGTCTCCCCTCGCGTGGATCCAGCAGACCCGCGCGTTCGTCGACCTGCGGTGGTGGCCGCTCGCGCTGCTCGTCGCGGCGGCGGCGCTCGCGCTGCTCGCGGCGTACACCCTCGCTGCGCGACGCGACTTCGGGGCTGGCCTCGTGCCGAGCCGCCCGGGCCGCGCGCACGCATCGGCCCTGCTCTCCTCCCCCGCGGGCCTGGCGTGGCGGGCGCAGCGCACCGGCCTGATGTGGACGGCGCTCGGCCTCGGGCTGGTGTGGCTCGGCTCCGGCTCGGTCATGGGCTCGCTCGGCGACATGCGCGCAATGCTCGAGCAGAACGCGCTCTACGCGGCGGTGCTCGGCAGCGACCTCGTGAACGGCTTCTTCAGCCTGCTCGCGCTGCTCGCCGCGCTCGGCGCGGCCTCGTGGGGCGTCGCGTCACTCACACGGCTGCAGGCCGAGGAGACATCGGGACGAACGGAGACGGTCCTCGCCACGCGCGTCTCGCGCGGCGGATGGCTCGGCGGGCAGCTGACCGTGACGGCGACCGGCGTCGCGCTGCTCGCGCTCTCGGGCGCCGCGCTGCTGTGGCTGGGGGCGGCCGCGAGCGGGACGGACGATCTGCCCGACGCCGCGGAGCTGATCGGGCTCGGCGCCGCGTACCTTCCGGCGATCGCGGTCGTGGCCGCGCTGGCGGCCGCCGCCTACGCGTGGGCGCCGCGGATCACGTGGTTCGCGTGGCTGCCGGTGCTGTGGGGCGTCGTCGTCGGCATGTTCGGCGACCTCTTCGACCTGCCGGATGCGGCCCGCGCGCTGTCGCCGTTCTGGTGGACGCCGAATCCGCTCACGGGCGCGGGCGGCGCGGGCGATCAGGCCGCGGCCGCGCCCGCCCTGTGGGGGCTGTCGGCCGTCGCCGCCGCGCTCGGGGCGCTCGCGTTCTGGGGCTTCCGCCGGCGGGGCGTGCCCGCCTGAGCGGATGCCGGCGCCGCGGAGCGGCCCGGCGAGTCAGTCGTCGCGCTCGCGCTCGTCCGCGCCCTCGTCGTCGTGACGGTACGGGTCGGCCTCGCCCGCGTACCGCCCCTCCTTCGCGAGGCTCGCGACGGCCTCGTCCTGCTCACGCGCGCGCCGCAGCAGCTCGCTGAGGTGCGAGGCCTCCTCGGGCAGCGCGTCGGGGATGAACTCGAGCGTCGGGGTGAGGCGCGTGTTGAGCTTGCGGCCCACCTCGCTGCGCAGCAGGCCGGTCGCGGCCTTGAGCGCCGCGGCGGTGTCCGCGCGCTCCTCATCGGTGCCGTAGACGGTGTAGAACACCGACGCATTCTGCAGGTCGCCCGTGACGCGCACGTCCGTGATCGTCACGAAGCCGAGCCGCGGATCCTGCAGCCCCTTCTGCAGTCGCTCCGACAGCACCACGCGGATGCGGTCGGCGACGCGGGCCTGACGCTCGCCAGCCATTTTCCCTCCCTGGGAATGCCTCTGCCGGGCGGTCGAAGGACCGCCCGGCAGAAGCCATTGAATCACTCCGGATCAGGCGCGAGGCTTCTCGACCATCTCGATGGTCTCGATCTCGTCACCGACCTGGATGTCGTTGAACTTGCCGAGGCCGATACCGGCCTCGTAGTCGGTCTTGACCTCGGTGACGTCGTCCTTGAAGCGACGCAGCGACTCGATGGCCAGGCCATCGGCGAGCACCACGCCGTCGCGGATGACGCGCGCCTTGGCGTTGCGCGTGATCGTGCCGCTGCGGACGATGACACCCGCGATGTTGCCGAACTTCGAGGAGCGGAAGACCTCGCGGATCTCCGCGAGACCCGCCTGGGCCTCCTCGTACTCCGGCTTGAGCATGCCCTTGAGCGATGCCTCGACGTCGTCGATCGCGTTGTAGATGACGTTGTAGAACCGGATGTCCACGCCCTCGCGCGCCGCGGCCTCGCGGGCCTTGGTGTCGGGGCGCACGTTGAAGCCGATCACGATCGCGTTGTCGATCGTGGCCAGGTTCACGTCGGACTCCGTGATGGCACCCACACCGCGGTGGATGATCCGCAGCTGCACCGAGTCGTCGACCTCGATCTTGAGGAGCGACTCCTCCAGCGCCTCGACGGCACCGGACACGTCGCCCTTGATGATGAGGTTGAGCGACTCGACCTTGCCCTCCTCGAGCGCCTTGGTGAAGTCCTCGAGCGACATGCGCTTGCGGGCCTTGGCCAGCTGGGCGTTGCGCTCGACGGCCTCGCGCTTCTCGGCGATCTGGCGCGCGGTGCGGTCCTCGTCCGTGACGATGAACGTGTCACCGGCACGCGGAACAGAGTTCAGACCCTGCACCTGCACCGGACGCGACGGAGCCGCCTCGGTGACGGCGTCGCCGTTCTCGTCGATCATGGCGCGGACGCGGCCGTAGGCCGTTCCCGCGACGATCGCGTCGCCGACGCGCAGCGTTCCCGACTGGATGAGGACGGTCGCCACCGATCCGCGGCCCTTGTCGAGCTTCGCCTCGATCGCGACACCGCGGGCGGCCTTGTTCGGGTTCGCCGTGAGGTCGAGACCCGCATCGGCCGTGAGCAGCACGGCGTCCAGGAGGTCCTGGATGCCGATGCCCTCGCGGGCCGACACGTCGACGAACATGACGTCGCCGCCGTACTCCTCGGCCACGAGACCGTACTCGGTCAGCTGCTGACGCACGCGGGCCGGGTTGGCGTCGGGCTTGTCGATCTTGTTGACCGCGACCACGACCGGCACGCCGGCCGCCTGGGCGTGGTTCAGCGCCTCCACCGTCTGCGGCATGATGCCGTCGTCGGCGGCGACCACGAGGATCGCGATGTCGGTCACGTCGGCACCGCGGGCACGCATGGCCGTGAAGGCCTCGTGACCGGGGGTGTCGATGAACGTGATCGCGCGCTCGATGCCGTCGTGCTCGGTCCAGATCTGGTAGGCGCCGATGTGCTGCGTGATGCCGCCGGCCTCGCCCGCGACGACGTTCGTCTGCCGGATCGAGTCGAGCAGTCGCGTCTTGCCGTGGTCGACGTGACCCATGACGGTCACCACCGGAGGACGGATCTCGAGGTTCTCCTCGTCCTCCTCGAGCTCCTCCTTCTCGAGGTCGAGCCCGAAGCCCTCGAGGAGCTCCTTGTCCTCGTCCTCGGGCGAGACCATCTGCACCTTGTAGCCGAGCTCCGCGCCCAGCACCTCGAAGGTGGCCTCGTCGAGCGACTCGGTGGCCGTGGCCATCTCGCCCAGGTGGAACAGCACCGTCACGAGGTTGCCCGGGGGCACGCTCATGCCGCTGATGATCTCGAGCTTGTCGGCGAAGTCCGCGATGGATGCGCCGCGGCGCATGCGGATGATCGTGTTGCCGTCGCCGCGGGGCACCTTGACGCCACCGACGATCGGCGCCTCCCGCATCTCGAACTCTTGACGCTTCGCCCGACGCGACTTGCGCTGCTTCGACTTGCCGCCGCCCTTGCCGAAAGCGCCGGCCGTGCCGCCGCGTCCGCGGCCACCGGGGCCGGGACGACCGGGGAAGCCACCGCCGGGGGCCCCGCCGGGGCCGCCGGGGCGGAAGCCGCCGCCACCGGCACCGCCGGGACGACCGGGACCGCCCGGGCGCTGCTGGAACGGCGCGCCGGGACGACCGGCGCCGCCGGGACGGCCGGGGCGACCAGGGCCGCCCGCGCGGGGAGCACCCGGACGCGGGGCGCCGGGGCGCGGCGGCTGCGGCTTCGGGATGTTGCCGGGCGTGGGGCGCTGCCCCATGCCCTGCGCCGAGGCGAAGGGGTTGTTGCCCGGCCGCGGGCCGGCCGGGCGCTTCCCCATGCCCTGCGCCGTGCTGAACGGGTTGTTTCCGGGGCGGGGGCCGCCGGGGCGCGGACCGGCACCGGGGGCCGTGCCACCGGGCGAGGGCGCCGCGCTTCCGGGCGAGGGAGCCGCGCTGCCCGGCGAGGGAGCCGCGCTGCCGGGCGAGGGCGCCTTGCTGCCCGGCGACGGGGCCGAGCTGCGGGGCGCGGGCGCCGTCTCGGCGGCGGGCGCCGCTTCGGCGGCGGGCGCCTCGGCCGGCTTCGGCGCGGGCGCCGGGGCCGCCGGCTCGGCCTTGGGGGCCGGAGCGGCGGGGCCGGGCTTGGCCGCCGGGCGCGCCGGGGCCTTCTTGCGGGCGTCGGCGGGCTTCGCACCGCCGGCGGGCTTGGCGACACCCTCGGCCTCCAGCGCGGCGCGCAGCTTGCGCGCGACGGGCGGCTCGATGGTGGATGACGGGCTCTTGACGAACTCGCCGAGATCCTTCAGCTTCGCGAGCGCGACCTTGCTGTCGACTCCCAGCTCCGCTGCGATCTCATGTACGCGTGGTTTAGCCACAATTCTCCTGTCTGGGCGGCCTGCCCAGACAGGGGCAGACCATCAAAGGCGGACGGGTCTCATTTCGAGCCGTTCACTTGGTTTCCATAGCTGTTCAGCCATTCCTCGAAGGTCTGCGTCTCGAGCGGGCCCGACACGCGCAGAGCTCGTACGAAGGCGCGGCGCCGGATGGCGTTCTCCACACATTCGCGCGTCGGATGCACCCACGCGCCGCGCCCCGGCATCGACGCCCGCTCGTCCAGGACGAGTTCGGACCCGACGGCCACCGCTCGGAGGAGGGAGGACCGGGGAGCA
Organism: Microbacterium sp. NPDC003461; assembly: GCF_053588335.1. NCBI lineage: Bacteria > Bacillati > Actinomycetota > Actinomycetes > Micrococcales > Microbacteriaceae > Microbacterium > Microbacterium sp. NPDC003461. The sequence continues at coordinate 39,786 of NZ_JBSFPT010000017.1, forward strand.
CGCATGCGACAGCCGACGCACGTTCGTACGGCTTCCATCGTACTACTCTTTCCTCGCCCGCTCGTCGGCGGACGGATCGTGCACGGACACGAGATTTCGACTCGGTCGCTGCGCTCCCTCGCTCAATCTTGAACCGCGCCGCATCAACGCCGCATCCGCGGCATTGATCCGTCACGCTTCAAGAATGCTGTCGGGCTGGATGTCGATCTTCGCGCCCGTGAGCTTGGCGGCGAGGCGGGCGTTCTGCCCCTCCTTGCCGATCGCGAGCGAGAGCTGGTAGTCGGGCACGAGGGCGCGCACGGCCTTCGTCGACGCGTCGAGGACGAAGCTCGACGACACCTTGGCGGGCGAGAGGGCACTGGCGACGAACGTCGCGAGGTCCTGGTCGTAGTCGACGATGTCGATCTTCTCGCCGCTGAGCTCCTCGGTGACGGCGCGCACGCGGCGGCCCATCTCGCCGATGCAGGCGCCCTTGGCGTTGATCGACGGGTCCTTGGCGACCACCGCGATCTTCGTGCGGTGGCCCGCCTCGCGCGCGAGCGACGCGATCTCGACGAGACCGCTCGCGATCTCCGGCACCTCGAGCGCGAACAGCTTGCGCACGAGGCCGGGGTGAGTGCGCGACACCGTGATGGCGGGCCCCTTGGTGCCCTTCGACACGCTCGTGACGTACACCCGCAGGCGCTGTCCATGCGAGTAGTCCTCGCCGGGCACCTGCTCCTCCGGCGGCAGGATGGCCTCGACGGTGCCGAGGTCGACGTGGATCATGCGCGGGTTCGGCCCCTGCTGCACGACGCCGGCGACGATGTCGCCCTCCTTGCCGCGGAACTCACCCAGCACGGCGTCGTCGGCGATGTCGCGCAGGCGCTGGCTGATGACCTGCTTGGCCGCGTACGCGGCGATGCGCCCGAAGTCCTCGGGGGTCGACTCCTCCTCGCCGATGACGGCGCCCGACTCGTCGGTGACCGGCACGTAGATGCCGACGTGACCGGTCTTGCGGTCCAGCTCGGCGCGGGCGCCCTCCGGCACCTCACCGCCCTGGGAGACGTGCTTGCCGTAGGCGGTGAGCACCGCCTGCTCGATGATCCGCACGAGCTCGTCGAACGGGATCTCCTTCTCACGCTCGACGGTGCGCAACAGCCCGAGATCGATGTCCACAGCGGCCTCCCTATTCAGCTCTCATCGGCAATCCGGCTCGCCGATATCCCTCCGACATTACCGGATGGGAACGCGAGCCCGCTGTGAGCGGCCCGCCCCGCGCGGCCCGCGCCCGGCGCGCGGGCTCGCGCCGGGCATGCCGCTCGGAGCACACTGACACTGGATGGGCGTGACGTTCGCCGTCATCCTCCTCTTCTGCTTCCCCTTCGCATTCAGCGCGCTGCAGGCCAACACCATCGCCGCGTCGAGCACCGCCGCGGTCGGCTCCCTCGTCGGCGCGGACGTCTCCGGCTGGATGCCGCTCGTCTCCGGCGTCGTCGTCGCCGTGCTCACCGGCGCGGTCATCTTCGGCGGCGTGCGCCGCATCGCGCACGTGTCTCAGGCGATCGTGCCGCTCATGGCGCTGCTGTACCTGCTGCTCGGCTCGCCGTCGTCGTCATCGAGATCGACCGGCTGCCGGCGGCGTTCGCCTCCATCTACACCGAGGCGTTCGGCTTCAACGAGGTGGTCGGCGCCGCGCTCGGCACCATCGTGCTGCAGGGCGTCAAGCGCGGCATGTTCTCGAACGAGGCGGGCCTCGGATCGGCCCCGAACGCGGGCGCGTCGGCCGCCGTGACGCACCCCGTCAAGCAGGGACTCGTGCAGTCTCTCGGCGTGTACTTCGACACGTTCCTCGTGTGCTCGATCACGGCGTTCACCGTGCTCGTGGCCGTGCCGGATCTCGGCGGCGCCGAGCAGGGCATCGCGCTGACGCAGACGGCCCTGGCCGCCACGCTCGGCGACTGGTCGCTCACCGCGCTGGCCGTGATCGTCTTCCTGCTGGCCTTCAGCTCGATCATCGGCAACTACTACTACGGCGAGTCCAACCTCGAGTTCATCACGACCCGCCGCGGCTGGCTCACGGTCTTCCGCGTGCTCGTCGTCGTGGCCATGCTCGCCGGGGCCGTCGCGTCGGCCGCGGTCGTCTGGAACCTCGCCGACGCGCTGATGGGGCTCATGGCGCTCATCAACCTCATCGCGCTGGCGTTCCTCTCGGGCATCGGCTTCCGCCTGCTGCGCGACTACACGAGGCAACGCCGCGAGGGTCGCGATCCGGTCTTCACGCGCGAGCTGCTGCCCGGCGTCGGCGGTATCGAGTGCTGGGAGGACGAGGCCACCGTCACCGGCCCCCTCGACCTGCCCACGCGTCGCCGGCAGGCGTCGAAGCACGCCGACCACCTGCGCGGCTGAGACGCACGGGGCACGACGAAAGGCCGGGCGGGAACATCCGCCCGGCCCTTCGTCGATCGCGCGTCAGGCCGTGCGCACCGGCCGGCGGCGCAGCACCATCAGCAGGCCGCCCGCCACGAGCAGCACCGCGGCACCGAAGGCGATGCCGAGCGGCAGCTCCGCGCCCGTGACCGCCAGCGATCCGTCGGCCGTGATGGTCACGTAGACCCAGCCGACCACCTCGCCGGAGGCGTCCGTCACGGCGAGCCGGTGCACGCCGGGCGCGATGCCCTCGGGGATCACGTAGGTGAGCGCCCCGTCGGCGGTCGCCACGGCGGTGCCGAGCGAGGTCGGCTCCGAGAACAGCCACCCGCTCAGCGTCTGGCCGGCGTACGACTCGTCCACGTAGACCGTGATGCGACCGCCCGGCTCGAGCGCGCCCGACACGGTGAGCCCGCCCCGCCGCTCGGGAGTGAGGTCGTCCGCGGACGGCGCCGCGCCCCGGCCGTTCCCGTTGCCGATGCCGTTCCCGTTGCCGTTGCCGTTGTTCCCGTTTCCGTTTCCGTTGCCGTTCCCGTTCCCGTTGCCCGGCTCGGTGTCGGCGACGACGGCACGTCCCAGCGCCGGCGGATCGACCACCTCGTGCGCGGCGAAGTAGTCCACGCTCGCGCTCAGGTCGATGAGACCCGTGTCCGCCGTGCCCGTGCCCTCGGCGAAGGTGCCGAAGTTGTCGCCGCCGCCCGCGAGGAACGAGTTGGTCACGACGAGGATCTCGTCGTCGGCCGCGATCTCCTCGCCGTTCAGCGTCATCTCGAGGATGCGCTCGCCCCGCGCCGCCTCGGGGTCGTACTCGTACGAGAATCCGTCCGAGACGCCCAGGTGCAGCTTGGGCCGCGACGATCCCTCCGGCTGCCACTGCTCCTCGAGCACCTGCTCGAGCTGCGCGCCGGTGAGGGTGGTCGTGACCAGCGTGTTCGCGAAGGGCTGCATCGCGGCCGCCTCCGCGTACGTCACGATCCCGTCCTCGCCGTACAGCAGATCGGCACGGACGCCGCCCGGGTTCATCAGGCCGATCGCCGCATCCTGCGAGCCGCCGTACGAGGGGTTCTCGCTCGACGCGGCCCACAGGTAGACGTCGGCGATGAAGTTGCCGGCCGTCGACTCGACGCCGCGATCCTCCGCGCCGGTGGCCGTCTTGCCGCGGGTGATGTCGTCGCTGATCTGTCCGACCTTCTCGGCTCCCCGCACGTCGGCCTCGGCAACGGCCGCGTCGACGATCGCCTGCACCTCGGGGGCGGCCTCGGCGTACGGCACGCCGTCCGGGTCGACGAGGTCGAGGTGCGACGCCGAGATCGAGAGGAGCTCGTCGGCCTCGGTGTCGTACTCCAGGTCGAGCACGCCCAGCGTGGTGCCGTACTGGTGCGACTGGACGACCGGGCGGTCCTGCCCGTCGGGGCCGGGCAGCTCGCACAGGTACTGCTGGTGCGTGTGGCCGGACACGATGGCGTCGATCTCCTCCGACGCACCGCGAACGAGCTTGCCGTAGTCGGTGTCCTCCGTGCCGATGGTGGCGCAGTCGGCACTCGCCGATCCGTCGTGCGTCAGCAGCACGATCACGTCGGTCTCGTCCGCGATCTCCCCCGCCACGCGGTTCGCGGCCTCCAGCTGATCGCCGAACTCGATGTCCGCGATGCCCGTGGGGCTCACGAGCGTCGCCGTGTCGGCCGTCACCGTGCCGATGAAGCCGACGCGGACGCCGTCGATCTCGCGGATCGCATACTCCTGCAGTGCCGGCGTGGTGGTGCCCGCCTCGTACACGTTGGCGCCGAGCGCGAGATCCTCGCTGCCGTACGCGGGGATGACCCGATCCGTCAGATCGGCGAAGCCGTGGTCGAACTCGTGGTTGCCCACGGCGCTCACCGCGAGGCCCGCGGCCTTCAGCGCGTCGATGGTCGGCTCGTCCTGCTGGATGAACGAGGTGAACGTCGATGCGCCGATGTTGTCTCCCGCCGAGACGAACAGCGTGTTCGGGTTGTCGGCCGTGAGGGCGTCGACGGCGCCCGCGAGCACGCCCGCGCCCGCCGAGTCGCCGTCCGCCGCGATCCGGCCGTGGAAGTCGTTGATCGAGAGCAGCTGCAGGTCGACGACGCCGTCCGTGTCGAGCCCCACGACGATCGGGTTGTGGTCGCTCGTGCGGAAGACCGAGTCGTCGTACAGCAGCGTGGCGTTGTAGTTGTAGCGGCTGTATTCGAAGGCGACCTGCTCCTGCCCGTTGATCTGCCACACGTCGACGTCGGCCACCAGACTCAAGGCATCGGCGTTCGCGTACACGTGGTCGAGCGAGCCCGACATGCCGTCGTACACGTAGGTGGCCTCGCCGCCGTTGAGGGCGTAGTTCAGGTTGGTGAACCCGGCGCCCTCGATGATCATCGCGGGATCCTCCATGGCGTACGAGTTGAAGTCACCCGTGAGGAAGACGGCGTCGATGCCCGTGAGCTCCTGCACCTCGGCGGTGTAGGCGACCAGTGCCTCGGCCTGCTCCTTGCGGTCGGCGTTGTAGCAGCTCTGCTCGTCGAGGTCGCCGTTCTCCCCCGTCGCGTCCGAGCAGCCCTTCGACTTGAGGTGGTTCGCCGAGATGAGGAACGCGTCGGCGTCGGCGGCGCCCGCGGGCTTGAAGGCCTGGAACAGCGGCTCGCGCGCGTTCACGAACGCCGGGTCGTCGATCAGGATGTGCGACTCGCCGACCGTCTCGATCTCGTCCACCTGGTAGATGAAGGCGTTGCGGATGACGTCCTCATCGGCGGGCAGCGTCGCGGGGCTCTCGACGTAGGCCCAGACGTCCTCGCCCGCGTACTCGTTGAGCGCGTCGACGAGGGTCGCGACGGCGAAGTCGCGGTCCTTGCCGAACGCGGCCGAGTTCTCGACCTCCTGCAGCGAGAGGATCGACGCGTCGAGCTCGGTGATCGCCTTCACGATCTTGATCTCCTGGCGCTCGAAGCTCTCGGTCGTCGCCGCGCCGCGCGGTCCGTCGGGGTCGCAGCGGTTGGCGCCGATCCGGTTGCCCTCGCGGTCGGTGTAGTACGTGCAGGTGCCCAGCCCGAGCTCGACGAACTCCTCGGCCGTGGTCGGGAAGTAGTTCAGCACATTGAAGTTGGCGATGCTGATGTCGCCGAGGACCGGCTCCGGCGAGGCGTTCGGGGTGCGCTCGTCGCTGAACGCGACGTGCTCGGCGCCCGCCCCCTCGATCGGCGTGGTGGGCTGCAGGCTCCACCCGTCGAAGCGGTAGTCGAGCACGAACGGCTTCTGGAACGACACGTCCGCGCCGACCCGCACGGGGTTGTCCGGCGTGAGGTACGACAGCGGCACGTCCTTCTGGTTGTTGAAGTTGGTGCTGCGGCCGTCGTCGAGCGTGATGGTGCGCGCCGCGTCGGCAGCCTTCTGCTGCGCGATCGCCGCCTCGTCGTGCGGATCGATGTAGGCGGTCAGCTGCGGGATCGGCTCGCCGCCCTGCACGAGCGAGAACGAGCCGTAGTAGTTCGCGTCGTAGTTGTCGGTGACGGTGAACTCGTCCTCGAACAGGACGAGCTCGCTCATGTGGGCCTGCCTGCCCTCCTCCGTGGCGACGGCCTCCCACGACGCGAGCGGCACGACCTCGCCGAGGTCGGCGTCGGTGATGTCGATCAGGTCGCCGTAGATCTGGCGCAGGCCGTTGTACTCGCCGCGGTCGCCCGTGACCAGCACGCTGTCGCCGACCGCGGGGGTGACCGCGGCGCTGGGGTTGTAGACGAAGATGGCGTCGGAGACGGCGTCGGACGGGTCGCCCGCCGGGTCCTGGATCGTGAAGCCGTTGAAGCCGCCCTCGCGGTAGTCGGCGGTCACGACGCCCTCGACGGTGACCTCGGTGCCCGTGGCGGCCTGGTTGGCCTCGGCGATCGTGATCGGCTCGCCGGGCTCGGTCGGCACCTCGGGCTCACCGGGCACCTCGGGCTCCTCGGGGTCGGTGGGCTCCTCCGGCTCGGCCGCCGTCTCGCCGGCGGCGTTCGTCGGCGTCGGGGCGGCGACCACGAAGTCCGTCGCGTTGTTGTCACTGTCCGCGCCGACGGTCGCGCGCTGAGCGCTCGTCGCGTTGGTCGTGCCCGCCGCCGGGGCGCCCTCGAACGCGACGGCGCCGCTGCCCCAGCCGATCATGTCGACGAGGCCCTCGGCGCCGGCGAGATCGCCGGTCGTCGAGGCGTACTGACCGGTTCCCTCGTGGAGGTAGACGCGCCCCGTCGAGCCCGACAGGTTCGGCGACGTCGCCACCTGGTCGGCGGCCGGAAGCGGCTGCCCGTTGCCGTTGCCCGCGGCGAGCTGGACGAGGAAGTAGCCCCCCGCCACGATCGTGCCCTCGAGCGCCACCGTGCCGCCCGAATCCCCGCCTGCCGACTTGTAGTCGATCGTCAGGCCCGCCAGATCGACCTCCGCGGTCGTGGGGTTGTACAGCTCGATGAAGTCGTTCTGGAAGGCGGCGCCGCTGTTGCCGCCGCCCCCGTAGACCTCGTTGATGACGATGTTCGACCCGTCGGGCGCCGCGGTGGCCGCCGCGGGGGTGAGTGCGACGATGCCGCCGGTGGCCAGGGTCGCCGCGGCGACGGCCGCGAGGCGTCGTTGCATCGTGGGCAGGGTTCGTTGCATGGATGACTCCGTCAGAGAGGGGGCGTGTACGGGCATGCGACATCCTCGCGACGGCCAGATGACGCGCTCCTGAACGACCCCCATCACCGCCTGGGCACCTGCGGGCAGCCGCCCCGCGGATGCGGAGAGGCCGCCGCGGGCGATGCCCGCGACGGCCTCTCCGACGGTCGGCTCAGGCGGTCAGACGCACCACGGCCTCGGCCGCCGGCACCGTCTCGCGCTCGCCCGTGCGGCGATCCCACAGCTCGACCTCGCCGTCCGCCGCCCCGCGGCCGACCACGAGCAGCTTCGGCACGCCGATCAGCTCGGCGTCGCCGAACTTCACACCGGGAGAGGCCTTCGGGCGGTCGTCGTAGAGCACATCCATCCCCGCCGCCTCGAGGTCGGAGACGACCGACTCGGCGAGCCGGTACGCGTCGTCTCCCTTGCCCGTGGCGACCACGTGCACGTCGAACGGCGCGACGGAGGCGGGCCAGATCAGCCCGCGCTCGTCGTTGGACAGCTCGGCGATGATCGCGAGGATGCGCGTCACGCCGATGCCGTAGGAGCCCATCGTGACGGTGACCTGCTTGCCGTTCTCGTCGAGCACCTTGAGCCCGAGGGCCTCGGCGTACTTGCGGCCCAGCTGGAAGACGTGCCCGATCTCCATGCCGCGTGCCAGTGTGACCGGCCCCGACCCGTCGGGCGCGGGGTCGCCGTCGCGCACGGTCGCGACCTCGAGGAAGCCGTCGGCGATGAAGTCGCGGCCGGCGACCAGGCCGTACACGTGCGCGTCGTCGGCGTTGGCGCCGGTGATCCACGTCGTGCCGTCGACGACGCGCGGGTCGAGGAAGTAGCGGATGCCGGTGGCCGAGTCCTCGCCGAGCAGCGGGCCGGTCGCTGTCCACGGGCCGATGAAGCCGCGCACGAGGAGCGTGTTGCGCTCGAAGTCCTCCGCGGTGGCGGGCTCGACCTCGGCCGGCGCGAAGGCGACCTCGACGCGCTTCATGTCGACGTCGCGGTCGCCGGGAAGGCCCACGACGACGACCTCGCGCGTGCCGTCGAGGTGACGCAGCGCGAGCACGACGTTCTTCAGCGTGTGCGCCGCCGTCCAGCCGCCCTCCGGCGCGCCGGGGACGACCTCGTTGGCGTGCGCCACGAGGGTCTCGATCGTCGTCGTGCCCGGCGAGTCGAACACGACCGGCTCGGGCTTGCCGTCGAACGGGATCGGCTCGGGGACGAGGGTCGTGAACGCCTCGACGTTGGCGGCGTACCCGCCCGCGCTGCGCACGAACGTGTCCTCGCCCACCGGCGTGGGGTGCAGGAACTCCTCGCTGCGCGAGCCGCCCATCGCGCCGGCGTCGGCCTGCACGATGACGTACTCGAGCCCCAGGCGCTGGAAGATGCGCTCGTAGGCGTCGCGCTGCGCCTGGTACGACGCGTCGAGTCCCTCGTCGGTGTAGTCGAACGAGTACGCGTCCTTCATCGTGAACTCGCGGCCGCGCAGCAGGCCCGCGCGGGGGCGCGCCTCGTCGCGGTACTTGTCCTGGATCTGGAAGATCGTCAGCGGCAGGTCCTTGTACGACGAGTACAGATCCTTCACGAGCAGGGTGAAGACCTCCTCGTGCGTCGGCGCCAGCAGCATGTCGGCGCCCTTGCGGTCCTGCAGGCGGAACAGCGCGTCGCCGTACTCCTCCCACCGGCCGGTCGCCTCGTAGGGCTCGCGCGGCAGCAGCGCCGGGAAGTGCACCTCGTAGGCGCCGGCGGCGGCCATCTCCTCGCGGATGATGGTCTCGAGCTTGGCCTTGACCCGCAGGCCCAGAGGCAGCCACGCGAACACGCCTGGCGCCTGGCGCCGGATGTACCCGGCGCGGACGAGCAGCCGGTGGCTCGTGACCTCGGCGTCGGCCGGGTCCTCACGGAGCGTGCGGAGGAAGAAGTGCGAGAGACGGGTGACCACGCGTCAAGTCTAGGGTTCCCGCGGGCGCGGGCCGGGCGGGGCCTACGCTGAGACGATGGTCACGATCCTCCTCACCGGGTTCGAGCCGTTCGGCGGCGACGCGCGCAACCCCTCGGGCGACGCCGTCGCCGAGGTCGGCCGCGCCTGGAGCGGACCGGAGCGGCTGATCACCGCGATCCTCCCCGTCGCCTTCGACGCCGCCGCCGAGCGGATGCGCGCGCTGATCGCCGAGCACACGCCGGACGTCGTGATCGCGACGGGGCTCGCGGGCGGGCGCACGCACATCACGCCCGAGCGCGTCGCGATCAACCTGCGGGACGCGCGCATCCCCGACAACGCCGGCGCGCAGCCGATCGACGAGCCGAGCGTGGCGGGCGGGCCGGCGGCGCACTTCGCCTCGCTGCCCGTGAAGGCCATGGCGCGCGCGATCGGCGACGCCGGCGTCCCCGCGGCCGTCTCGCACACGGCCGGCACGTTCGTGTGCAACCACGTGATGTACGTCGCCGCGGACGAGGCCGCGCGCCGGCCGGGCATGCGGGCCGGATTCGTGCACGTGCCGTGGTCGGACGAGGTCGCCCCGGAGGGCGCGCCGTCGCTGCCGGCCGGCGACATCGCGCGGGCGCTGGCCATCGCCGTCCGCACGGCGGCGGACGTGCGGGCCGACGACGCGGCGAGCGCGGGCGCCCTGCACTGAGGCGGCCCGGCGCCCTGGGCCTCGACCGCGCGGATGCGCCGCTCCGACGGCCGGAGTCGAAACCGCCGCGCAGCCCACCCGTAGGCTGGCGGCATGCCGGCCCGACACGCGCACCTGTCCTCGACCGCCGTGCGGGGCGCACTCGCCGAATCGCTCGCCGAGCTGCGCCGCGATCTGGAGCTGCCCACGGCCTACCCTGCCGAGGCGGAGGCCGAGGCCGCCGCCGTCGTCGACGGTCCCCCGGTGGACGGATCCGACGACGAGCGCGAGGAGCTCGCCGACGTCCCGTTCCACACGATCGATCCGGCCGGCTCGCGGGATCTCGACCAGGCGCTGCATCTGGAGCGCGCCGGCGAGGGCCTGCTCGTCCGCTACGCGATCGCGGACCTCGCGGCCTTCGTGCGCCCGGGCGGCGCGCTCGACGCCGAGACCCGCCGGCGCGGCCAGACGCTGTACGCGCCCGACGGATCGGTGGCGCTGCATCCGCTCGTCCTCTCCCACGGCGCCGCGTCGCTGCTGCCCGGCGAGCGCCGGCGCGCGTACGTGTGGACCTTCCGCCTCGACGGCAGGGGTGCCGTGCGCGAGACGCGGCTCGTGCGCGCGTGGATCCGGTCGGTGCGGCAGTGGACGTACGCCGAGGCGCAGGCGGCGATCGACGACGGATCGGCCCCCGCCGCGGTGGCGCTGCTGCGGGAGTTCGGCCCGCTGCGCATCGCGCTCGAGGCTGAACGCGGCGGCGCGAGCCTGAACTCCCCCGAGGAGGAGGTCGTCGAGGGCCCGGACGGCTACGAGCTGCGCCGGCGCACTCCCCTGCCCGTGGAGGAGTGGAACGCGCAGCTGTCGCTCATGACGGGCATGGCGGCGGCCGATCTGATGCTGTCGGCCCGGGTGGGCATCCTGCGCACCCTGCCGCCGGCGGAGCCCGAGGCGCTCGCGGAGTTCCGCCGCAAGGTCGCGCTGCTCGACCGCCCGTGGCCGGAGGGGATCGCGTACGGCGAGTACCTGCGCCGGCTCGATCCGGCCGACGCCGCGACCCCCGCGGTGCTGCAGGCCGCGTCGGCGCTGTTCCGCGGCGCCGGCTACGCGCCCTTCGACGGCGAGCCGCCCGCGCAGGCGGAGCAGGCGGCGATCGGCGCGCCGTACGCGCACGCCACCGCTCCCCTGCGGCGGCTCGTCGACCGGTGGGCGCTGGCGATCTGCGAGGCGGAGGCGAACGACCGCCCGATCCCCGCGTGGGCACGCGAGTCGCTCTCGGAGCTGCCGCGGATCATGCAGGAGTCGGGCGCGCTCGCCAGCCGCCTGGAGGGCGGCGCGGTCGACCGGATCGAGGCGGCCGTGCTGCACGGCCGCATCGGCGACGTGCTCGACGCGGTTGTGCTGGCCGAGACGAAGGGCGGCGCGCGCGTGCAGATCGCCGATCCCTTCGTCACCGCGACCATCCGAGACAAGCCGGACCCGGGATCCCGCATCCGCGTGCGCGTGGTCGACACCCGCATCGCCTCGGGCGAGGTCGACCTCGAGCTCGTGCTCTGACGCCGAACCCGCGCCCGTTCGCCGAACCCGCGCCGGATCCGGAACGGGCTCGAGGATCGGGCGCGGGTTCGCGGGAGACGGGGCGTGGACCGTGTGCGCGGTGATCTAGCGTGGTGCCATGAAGTTCTCGCTGTGGCTGCCCGCCGATCTGCCCTGGTCCGACCTCCACGCCGCCGCGACGCACGCGGCCGATGCCGGATGGCGGGGCGTGTGGCTCGAGGACCATTTCATGGACAACACCGACGAGCCCAACGACGGCGCGCGCGGCGAATGCCTGACGCAGCTGACGGCGCTCGCCGCGACGGTGCCGGGCATCCGGCTCGGATCGATGGTGCTGGGCAACACCTACCGGCACCCCGGCGTCGTCGCCAAGCAGGCCGCCGCGCTCAGCGACATCAGCCAGGGCCGCTTCGTGCTCGGCGTGGGCGCGGGCTGGCAGGAGAACGAGCACCGCGCGTTCGGGATCGAGTACGGCGACGTGCCGAGCCGCATCCGCTGGCTCCGCGAGGCCCTCGCGATCTGGAAGGGCCTGCGCGACAGCGCTCACGACGGCCGCGAGTTCGTGGACTTCTCCGGCGAGCGCTACACGCTCGAGCACGCGTCGCTGAACCCGAAGCCGCACCCGAGCCTGCCGATCCTCATCGGCGGCAAGGGAGAGAAGGTCATGCCCAGGCTCGTGGCGGAGTTCGCCGACGAGTGGAACTTCTGGTCGACGCCGGAGCAGTACGGCCCGAAGAACGAGATCTTCACGGCCGCGCTCGAGAGGGCCGGGCGCGACCCCAAGAGCCTCTGGCGCACGACGCAGGCGCTCACGTTCCAGCAGCCCGACGCCGCCGAGAAGGCCGCGCAGCTGGGCCGCCCCGCGATCGGCGGCACCCCGCAGCAGCTCGTCGACACGATGGCCGCGTACGCCGCCGCCGGGGTCGACGAGTTCGTCCTGCCGCTCACGTCGATCCGCGACGTCGCGAAGATCAACGACCTCGGCGATCGCTTCCTGGCCGAGGTCGCCGCGCACGTGGACTGACCGGCCCCGACGCCCCCGGAGGCGTCGCGCCCCGTGCGTTCCCACCGCGTCGCGCGGTGACATCGACGCGAACGCGCCCATCGGCCGCCTCCGCATGATATCATCTGCGTATGGATGCAGATACGCAGGCTTGCGGATTGGACCCGGACGGCACCTTCGTGGAGCTGGCGGTCGAGGTGTTCCAGATGCTCGCGGACGCGACCCGCGTGCGGATCATCCTGGCGCTGCGGCGGTCGGGCGAGCTGTCGGTGAACCACCTCGCCGACATCGTCGACAAATCCCCCGCCGCGGTCTCGCAGCACCTCGCGAAGCTGCGCATGGCGCGGATCGTCGCCGCGCGGCAGGAGGGCCAGCGCGTCTTCTACCGCCTCGAGAACGAGCACGCCTCGCAGCTGGTGACCCAGGCGATCCAGCAGGCCGAGCACACGATCGGGCGCCCGCACCACCACGGGGCGGCGCGATGAGCGGGCACGCGCACGATCCGGACCACGGCCACGCGCACGCGCACCCGCGCGGGCTGCGCGGCTTCCTGCACGAGGTGCTCGTGCCCCACACGCACGATGCCGCCGACGCGATCGACGACGCCCTCACCTCGCACGCGGCGGGCATCCGCGCGGTGCGGGTGAGCCTCGCGATCATGCTCGCCACCGCCCTGGCGCAGGCGGTGATCGTCGCCTTCAGCGGCTCTGTCGCCCTGCTGGCCGACACGATCCACAATCTCTCCGACGCGCTCACGGCCGTGCCGCTGTGGATCGCGTTCTCGCTCGCGCGGCGGCGCCCCTCCCGCATCTACCCGTACGGCCTGGGCCGCGCGGAGGACGTCGCAGGCCTCGTCATCGTGGCGGCGATCGCCGCCTCGGCCATCGTGGCCGCCTGGCAGGCGATCGAGCGGATCATCGACCCGCAGCCGATCTCGAACGTCGGGTGGGTGATGGCCGCCGGGGTCGCCGGCTTCGTCGGGAACGAGGCGGTGGCGATCTACCGGATCCGCGTGGGCCGGCGGATCGGATCGGCGGCGCTGATCGCCGACGGCGTGCATGCCCGCGCCGACGGCTTCACCTCTCTCGCGGTCGTGCTCGGCGGGCTCGGCGTGCTGCTCGGCTTCCCGCTCGCCGACCCGATCGTGGGCCTGCTGATCGCGGCCTTCATCCTCGTGCTGCTCGTCGGCACCGTGCGCTCCGTCGGCCGCCGGCTGCTCGACGGCATCGATCCGCGCCTGCTCGATCGCGCCGCGCACGCGCTGGAGCACGTCGACGGCATCGCGTCGGTGGAGCGGCTCCGCCTGCGCTGGGTCGGCCACCGGCTGCACGGGGACGCCGTCGTCACGGTCGCGGCAACGACGCTCGCCGAGGCCGACGCGATCCGCATCGCCGCACGGGCGCAGGCCGCCGCGCACCTGTCGCACCTCGACGAGTTCTCGGTCGAGATCCACCCCGCCACCGCCGTGACATCCTGAGAGGATGCGCCTCCCCTTCCGCCAGGTCGACGTCTTCAGCGCCGAGCCGCTGCTCGGCAACCCCGTCGCGGTCGTCCACGACGCCGACGGCCTCACGGACGCGCAGATGGCGGCGTTCGCCCGCTGGACCAACCTGTCCGAGACGACGTTCCTGCTGCGTCCCACCGACCCGGCAGCCGACTACCGGCTGCGCATCTTCACCCCGGGCGGCGAGCTGCCGTTCGCCGGCCACCCGACGCTCGGCTCGGCGCACGCGTGGCTCGAGGCCGGCGGCTCGCCCGCCGGCGAGGGCATCGTGCAGGAGTGCGGCGTGGGGCTCGTGACGCTGCGCCGCGTGGCCGGGCGGCTCGCATTCGCCGCGCCGGAGCTGCGACGCTCTGGTCCGGTGGAGGAGCCGCTCGTCGCCGGGATCGGCGCGGCGCTCGGCCTGGCGCGCGAGGAGATCCTCGACGCGGCCTGGTGCGACAACGGCCCGGGCTGGGTCGGGATCCGGCTGGCCGACGCGGCGGCCGTGCTCGCCCTCACACCGGACTTCGCGGCCCTGCCGGCCGACGTCGGCGTCGTGGGCCCCTACGCCGCCGGGTCGGAGTGCGCAATCGAGGTCCGCGCGTTCTGCCGCCCCGAGATGGGCCTCGGCGAGGATCCCGTGACCGGCTCGCTGAACGCCGCGCTCGGGCAGTGGCTCGCCGGCACGGCGCTGCCCGCTTCGTACGTGGCCTCGCAGGGCACCGCCCTGCAGCGCCGCGGACGCGTGCACGTCTCGCGCGAGGGCGAGGCCGTGTGGGTCGCCGGCGACACGCTCACGACGATCCGCGGTGAGCTCGCGCTCTGACGCCCGTCGTGTCGGCGGTGCCCGCTACGGTCGTGCCATGACCGAATGGACCGTGGACGAGCACCTGCGCGACAAGCCGGAGGCGGCGATCGCGATCTACCGTCGATTCGAGGAGCTCGTCGCGGCGTGCGGTCCGTACACGCTCTCACCGTCGAAGTCGTCCATCACCTTCAAGGGCACGCGACGCGGTTTCGCGGGCGCGCGCCCCGCGGCGACGGGGCTGCGGGTGTACCTCGACCTGCAGCGGGCGGTCGACGATCCACGCGTCCGGAGCGTCGCGCCGTACACGAGCCGGCTCTTCGTCCACCACCTGACGATCACCTTGCCCGAGCAGATGGACGAGACGTTCGCGGGCTGGGTCGCCGAGGCGGACGCCGTGGGGGCCGGCGCGCATATGGCCTGACTCAGGCGCTCGCGGCGAGCTCGCGCGTCATGAACACGCTGTTCGGATCCTCCGCGTAGTCGGCGAACGGCGGGCACTCCGCGAATCCGTGCCGCGCGTAGAGCCGCCGGGCGGGCGCGAAGTGCTCCTCGCTGCCCGTCTCGAGGCTGAGGCGCCGGTAGCCGCGCGCGGATGCCTCCGCGAGGATCGTCGCGAGGATCGCGGCGCCGACACCACGGCCACGGGCCGCGGCGCGCGTGCGCATCGACTTGATCTCGCCGTGCGTCTCATCGAGCTCCTTGAGGGCACCGCATCCGAGCGCCTCGTCGCCGTCCCACGCGCTCCACACCGTCACATCGGGCGACTCGAGCGCCGCGAGCGGCAGGGCGTGCACGCTCTCGGCGGGGCTCGTCGCGTACATCTCGTCGAGGTGCTCGGCGATGAGGTCGCGCACCGCCGGCGCCGTGAGGTCGTCGGGAACGATGCGCATGCTTCGAGGATATCCGAGCGGCCGTGCCGGTCTCGACTGCGCGATACCACGTCGATACCATCGCACCATGGCGATGACATTGCGGATCCCCGAGGAACTGGATGAGGCGCTCACCGCGATCGCGGAGGCCGAGCACACCTCGAAGCACGCGCTCATCCTGAGCGGGCTGGAGCAGCTCGTGCGCGAGCGGCTGCAGGCCGCTCAGGTCACCGCGGGGCTCGAGGTCATCCTCGCGCGCGACAAGGGTCTGCTGAAGCGGCTCGAGGACGCGTGATGGTCCGCTATCTGACGCTCGAGAACGCGCTGAGCGTCATCGAGCGGCTGGGGCTGCACGTGCGCGACGCCGGCCTGCTCGCCTCGGCGCTGTCGCGCCCGCAGGCGGGATTCGGCGGAACGGACGTCTACCCGGAACTGTCGGGGAAGGCGGCGGCCCTCATGGAGTCGCTCGCCCGGAATCACCCACTGTTCGACGGCAACAAGCGGACCGCCTGGGTGCTCACCCAGCTGTTCCTCTGGCTCAATGACCGTGTCGTCGAGGCGGATGAGGACGACGCCTTCGACCACATCATCGCCGTCGCGAGCGGACGGGTCGACACGGAGGCGTCGACCGCCTGGTTCGCGGAGCGGATCCGGCCCCGCTGATCAGGCGGTGACGACCTGCGCGGTGCCGAGCGGGGCGTCGGGGCCCATCTCGGCGGCGATGCGGTTGGCCTCCTCGATGAGGGTCTGCACGATCTCGGCCTCGGGCACGGTCTTGATGACCTCGCCCTTCACGAAGATCTGGCCCTTGCCGTTGCCGCTCGCCACGCCGAGGTCGGCCTCGCGGGCCTCGCCGGGGCCGTTCACGACGCAGCCCATGACGGCCACGCGCAGCGGCACCGTCATGTCCTTCAGGCCCTCGGTGACGTTGTCGGCGAGGGAGTAGACGTCGACCTGCGCGCGACCGCACGACGGGCACGAGACGATCTCGAGCTTGCGCTCGCGCAGGTTGAGCGACTGCAGGATCTGGTGCCCGACCTTGACCTCCTCGGCCGGCGGCGCCGAGAGCGAGACGCGGATCGTGTCGCCGATCCCCTCCGACAGCAGGATGCCGAACGCCGTGGCGCTCTTGATCGTGCCCTGGAACGCGGGCCCGGCCTCGGTGACGCCGAGGTGCAGCGGCCAGTCGCCCCGCTCGGCGAGCAGGCGGTAGGCCTTCACCATGACGATGGGGTCGTTGTGCTTGACCGAGATCTTGAAGTCGTGGAAGTCGTGCTCCTCGAACAGGCTCGCCTCCCACACCGCCGACTCGACGAGCGCCTCGGGCGTGGCCTTGCCGTACTTCTCGAGCAGGCGGCGGTCGAGCGAGCCCGCGTTCACGCCGATCCGCAGCGACACACCGGCGTCCTGCGCGGCCTTGGCGATCGCGCCGACCTGGTCGTCGAACTTGCGGATGTTGCCCGGGTTCACGCGCACGGCCGCGCAGCCCGCGTCGATCGCCTGGAAGACGTACTTCGGCTGGAAGTGGATGTCGGCGATCACGGGGATCTGCGACTTCTTCGCGATGATGTGCAGCACGTCGGCGTCGTCCTGGCTGGGCACCGCCACGCGCACGATCTCGCAGCCGCTCGCCGTGAGCTCGGCGATCTGCTGCAGGGTCGCGTTGATGTCGGTGGTCGGCGTCGTGGTCATCGACTGGACGCTGATGGGGGCGTCGCCCCCGACGAGCACCTTGCCCACCCGGATCTGGCGGGACTTGCGGCGCGGGGCGAGCGTTTCGGGGACGCGGGGCATCCCGAGGTTCACGGCTGGCACGCCTTCCAGGGTAGTCCGCGCACCTGGGGGAAGGCCCGATCCGGTGCCGTTCGCTCGCGCCGGATTTGCCGCCGGTCGCGGGCCGCGTATAGGTTGACCTCGTGCTCGAGAACCGGACGTGGTGGTGGCTCGCCTGAGGCGGCCACCTTCGCGCACACGAAACGACCGCCCACCGCAGGCGGTCGTTCTGCTTTCCGGGGAGACCGCCCGAATCCGAAGTGAGTCCCTGATGGCAGCATCCCCCGCCACCGCCGACCGCATCCTGCGCCTGGCCGCCGATCCCGACGCGTCGTTCGCGCTCATCGCCCGCGACGGCGGCGAGGTCGAGATCCTCGCCGGCCCGGTGGTCGACGTGGATCTGCTCGCGCAGATCCCGCTGACCGGCCCCGACGGCGCGCCGCGCGAGGTGCTCGCCCTGGTGCCGTACCGGCAGGTGCGCGAGCGCGGCTTCGAGGCGGAGGACGACGGCACCCCCCTGCGCTGCCTCGTCGTCGAGCGCCACGACTCCGTCCCGGTCGGCGAGGTCGTCGCGGCGCTGCCCGCCGAACCGGTGCCGCTCGCCGACGCGGGATTCGACCTGAGCGACGAGGAGTACGCCGCCATCGTGCGACGCGTCATCGCCGACGAGATCGGCCGCGGCGAGGGCGCGAACTTCGTCATCCGCCGCGACTACGTCGCCGGGGTCGAGGCCGACGCGCGCACCGCGGCGCTGACGTGGTTCCGGGCGCTGCTCGAGCACGAGCGCGGCGCGTACTGGACGTTCCTCATCGTCGCGGGCGACCGCATCCTCGTCGGCGCGAGCCCCGAGGCCCACGTCGTCGCCGAGGCGCGCGGCGACGGCTCGAGCACCGTGACGATGAACCCGATCTCCGGCACCTTCCGCCATCCCGCCGGCGGCGCGACGGTCGAGACGCTCTCGGCGTTCCTGGCCGACACGAAGGAGACCGAGGAGCTGTTCATGGTCGTGGACGAGGAGCTCAAGATGATGAGCGCCGTCTGCGCCGACGGCGGGAGGATCACGGGGCCGCACCTCAAGGAGATGTCGCGCCTGACCCACACGGAGTACATGCTGCGGGGCACGTCGCGCCTGGACCCGCGCGAGATCCTGCGCGAGACGATGTTCGCCCCGACCGTGACCGGATCCCCGATGCAGAACGCGTGCGCCGTGATCCGGCGCCACGAGACCACGCCGCGCGGCTACTACTCGGGCGTCGCGGCGCTGTTCACGCCCGATGCGCGGGGTGGCCACGACCTCGACGCGCCCATCCTCATCCGCACCGCGTACCTCGAGGGCGGGCGGCTGCGCGTGCCGGTGGGCGCGACGCTCGTGCGCCACTCGGATCCGTACGGCGAGGTGAGCGAGACCCACGGCAAGGCCGCCGGCGTGCTGGGCGCGATCGGCGCGGTGCCGCGCGCCGTGCCCGCGCACGGGGACGATCCGGATGCGCCGGCCGCGCCCGTCCGTCTGGCCGATGACCGCGCGATCGCGGAGCTGCTCGCCTCGCGCAACGCCCGCCTCGCGCCGTTCTGGCTCGAGGAGCAGGACACCGCGCCGGGTCCCCTCGCGGGCCGCTCGGCGCTCGTCGTGGACGCCGAGGACCGGTTCACGACCATGCTCGCGCACCAGCTGCGGCACCTCGGGCTCGACGCCCGCATCGCCCACTGGTCGGAGGTCACCGACGCGCAGATCGACGCGGCCGAGCTCGTCGTCTCCGGCCCCGGCCCCGGCGACCCGCGCGACGCGGCCAACCCGCGCATCGCCCGGATGCGGGAGGTCGTGGCGCGGCGCCTCGACGCGGGCGCGCCGCTGCTGGCCGTGTGCCTCAGCCACCAGATCCTGTGTGACCGGCTGGGCATCGACCTCGTCTCGCTCGACCGCCCGCACCAGGGCGTGCAGCTCACCGTCGACGTCTTCGGGGAGCCGGCGGCGATCGGGTTCTACAACACGTTCACGGCGCGCGTCGAGGCGGGAACGGCCCGCGCGGGCGCGGCCGAGGTGGCGGCGGATCCGGCCACCGGCGACGTGTACGCGCTGCGCGGCCCGTCGTTCGCGAGCGTGCAGGGGCACCTCGAGTCGATCCTCTCGCGCGACGGCATCCACACGCTCCACCGCCTCGCCGAGCACGCGCTGGGCTGAGCCCTCCGCGGGGCTTGCGGTGGTCGCTTCATCTCCGGCGCTACGCGCCTCCGTTCAGCAACCGATGGGGTCGCACTCACCGGTTGCTGAACGAAGCGGCCGCAGGCCGCGAAGATGAAGCGACCACCGCAACCCGGTGCGTCAGCCCAGGCTGAGGGGGTTGACGATGTCGGCGGCGAAGAGGAGCGCGCCCATGCCGACGAGCAGCACCACGACGACGAGCGTGAGCGGGACGAGGCGGGTCGCATCCGTCGGGCGCGGCGGCGGGCGGCGGAAGAGGCGCGCCCATCCGCGCCGCAGCGCATCCCACAGCGCGACGGCCACGTGACCGCCGTCCAGCGGCAGCAGCGGGATGAGGTTGAACACGAACAGCGCGATGTTGATCGATCCCAGCAGCGCGATCATCACGCTCACGCGGTCGAGGATCGGCGCCTCGGTGGCGGCCACCTCCCCCGCGATCCGGCCCACGCCGATGACGCTGATCGGCCCGTTGGGGTCGCGCTCCTGGCCTGTGAACATGTCGACGGCCGTGTCCCACAGCCGCACCGGCAGCTGCGCGACGATGCCGATCACGGCCTCGGTGTTCTCGAACGCCGTCTGCGCGCCGCTCCAGATCGGCTGCCGCACGCGCTCGGTCGCCGGGCTGAAGCCCGCGAAGCCGACCTCGCCGACCACGCTCTCGCCGCTCTCGTCGGTGTAGGTGTTCTCGGCGAGCACCGGGGTCAGGCTCAGGGTGCGCTCGGCGCCGTCGCGCTCGACGACGACCTCGATCTCGTCGCCGGGGTGCGCGCGGACGATCGCCGAGGCCTCGTCGAACGTCGACACGGGGGTGCCGTCGACCGACAGGATCGTGTCGCCGGGCTCGATCCCGGCCTCGGCCGCGGGCGCCGCCGGGTCGCCGGGGCCGCACTCCGTCTGCGCGGTGCCGGCGGGCAGCACGCACTCCGAGACCGTCGCCACCGTCGTCGTGCTCTGGTTGACCCCGATCCCCGTGGCGAGGATCGAGAACATGACGATCGCGAGGACGAGGTTCATCGCCGGCCCGCCGAGCATGATGACGACGCGCTTCCACGTGGGCAGCGTGAAGAAGGCGCGGCTGTCGTCCGTGCCCTCGAGGGTCTCGTCGTTCGCGGCGCGCGCGTCCTGCACGAGCGTGGCGAAGAGCCCGCCGCGCGGCGCGTCGTCGGATCGGCTGCGCGGGTACATCCCCGCCATCGAGATATAGCCGCCGATGGGCAGCCACTTGACGCCGTACTCCGTCTCGCCCACGCGCCGCGACCACACGGTCGGGCCCATGCCGATCATGTACTGGCCCACGCGCACGCCGAAGCGCTTGGCCGGCACGAGGTGGCCGATCTCGTGCAGCCCGATCGACAGCCCGAGGCCGACGACGATCACGAGCACGCCGACGATGAAGGCGATGATCTCCATCAGTCCTCGTAGGGGTCGGGCCAGGTGCGCTCGCCGGCCGGCCAGCCGGCGTCGATCAGCGCCCGGCGGGCCAGCTCGCGGGCGGAGTAGGCGTACTGCACGCCCTCGATGTCGCGGTAGTTCTGGTGGCCGGGGCCGGCCCACAGGATCGCGTCGCCCGGCCCGACGAGCGAGACGGCCTTCACGATGGCGTCTTCCGGCGGCGAGACCTCGTACAGCTCGTGCTGCGGATCCGTCGCGCGCGCGCTGTCGACCAGCACGCGGCGGATGTCGGCGGCGTTCTCGAAGCGCGGGTGGTGGTCGGTGATCACCGTGATGTCGCTGCCCTCCACCGCCGTGCGTGCCATGTCGGGGCGCTTGAGCGCGTCGCGGTCGCCGTCCGCCCCGAAGAGCATGAGCACGCGGCCTGGCGTGACGCGGCGGACGGCGGCGAGCGTCTTCTCGAACGCGTCGGGCGTGTGCCCGAAGTCGACGTAGACCGCCGGCCCCTCGGGCCCCGACACGAGCTGCGTGCGGCCGGGCACCCAGGCGCGGATGCCGCCGTCGCGCTCGAGCGCCTCGACGATCCGCTCCCACGCGTAGCCGGCCTCGAGCATCACCAGGATCGCCAGGCCGGCGTTCGCGGCCATGTGCGCGCCGATGACGGGCACGACGGTGGCGAGGCTGCGGCCGTCGCGGTGCGTGAGCGTGAACGAGGTGCCGGACTGCTGCTCCCGCGTCACCTCGACGATCCAGTCGGCCCGCTCGAGGGCCTCGGCGCTCGCGATGCCGCGCGCCGCGATCGTCGTGACGGGCACCTCGGCGTCGTCGAGGATGCGGAACCCCGGCGCGGAGTCGAGCGAGACGACGGCGCGGCGCGAGCGCGCGCGGGTGAAGAACGGCGCCTTCGCGGCGTAGTACGTCTCCATGTCGCCGTAGTCGTCGAGGTGGTCGTGCGTGAGGTTCGTGAACGCCGCCACGTCGAACACGACGCCCTCGAGCCGGCGCCGGGTGATCGCCTGTGCGCTCACCTCGACCGCGAACGCCTCGACGCCGCGCTCGCGCATGAGGGCGAGCAGCGCGTGGAACTCGGTGGCCTCCGGGCTCGTCAGCCCCGACACGACCCGCTCCCCCGCGACGACGCGCTCGGCCGAGGTCGACGCCCCGGCCACGACGCCGATCTGCGTGAGCAGTCCCTCGAGCAGGTGGGTGACGCTCGTCTTGCCGTTCGTGCCGGTGGTGCCCAGCAGCAGCGGCAGCTCGTCGCGGGGCGATGTGCGGTGCACGAGCATGGCCGCCTCGCCGAGCACGCCGCGGGGATCGTCGACGACGACGATCGGCAGTCCGGCGGGCACGGCGATCGCGGCGCCCTCGGCGTCGGTCAGCACGGCGGCGGCGCCGTTGGCCGCGGCCTGGGCGGCGAAGTCCGCGCCGTGCCGGTTGGCGCCGCGGATCCCGACGAACAGCTCGCCGGCGCGCAGATCGGTGGACGACAGCGTGACGCCGAGCACCTCGACGTCTGGCCCCTGCAGGGTGCCGCCGACGTGCTCGGCGACCTCGGACAGCAGGCGGCGGTTCGGCGCGGCGGGACGCAGCATCGTGGGCGGCGTCCGGCGCTTTCGGGTCGTGTGCGACATCGTCTTCTATCGTCGCACGCGCCGACGAGGGATCCGCTGAGCGCTGTGCGCCCGGATCCCGGCCGCCCGCTTCCGCCTCACCCCGCGGTTGCTGAACGAAGTGAGCGCCACAGCAACTCCATGACGGTTGCGGCGGTCGCTTCATCTCCGCGGCTCCGCCGCTCCGTTCAGCAACCGATGGGTTTGACCGGTCAGCAAGCCACCGCGCAACCGATCACTATGCGAGCGAAGCGAGCGTGGGGGGGGGGGGGGGGCCCCCCCCCCCCCCCCCCCCCCCCCCCCCCGGGGGGGGGGGGCCGACCACCCGGATATACACCCAACACACACCACAAGCAGGGTTTGGGCTGGTGGTTTGTTTTTA
>NZ_JBSFPT010000018.1:0-61194 GCF_053588335.1 Microbacterium sp. NPDC003461
GAGAGCGTCTTGCCGAACGCGGTCGTGAACCGGAAGTCGCCGATGGCCTCGGCGATCGCGTCGCGCTGCTCGCGAGAGCGCGAGCACGCGAGGGTACCCGCGAAGCGGGTGCCCGAGCGGCGCAGTCTCAAAAAAGAGAGCTCAATCCTCGATCTTGCGCTTGCGCCAGCGGATGCCGGCGTTGATGAGGCCGTCGAGGTCGCCATCGAAGACGCTGGCGGGGTTGCCCACCTCGTAGCCGGTGCGCAGGTCCTTCACGAGCTGCTGGCCGTAGAGGAAGTACGAGCGCATCTGGTCGCCCCAGCTCGCCGTGATCGTGCCGGCCAGCTCCTTCTTCTTCGCGGCCTCCTCCTCCTTCTGCAGCAGCAGCAGGCGGGTCTGCAGCACGCGCATGGCGGCGGCGCGGTTCTGGATCTGCGACTTCTCGTTCTGCATCGACACGACGATCCCGGTGGGAAGGTGCGTGATGCGCACGGCGGAGTCGGTCGTGTTGACCGACTGGCCGCCGGGTCCGGACGAGCGGAACACGTCGACGCGGATGTCGCCCTCGGGGATGTCGACCTCCTTGGCCTCCTCCATGACGGGGATGACCTCGACGGCGGCGAACGACGTCTGGCGCTTGTCGGCGGATCCGAACGGGCTGATACGGGCGAGACGGTGGGTGCCGGCCTCGACGGAGAGCGTGCCGTAGGCGTAGGGGGCGTCGACCTCGAAGGTGGTCGACTTGATGCCCGCGCCCTCCGCGTAGGAGGTGTCCATGACCTTCACGGGGTAGCCGCGGCGCTCGGCCCAGCGCAGGTACATGCGCATGAGCATCTCGGCGAAGTCGGTGGCGTCGTCGCCGCCGGCGCCGGAGCGGATGGTCACGACAGCCGCGCGGTCGTCGTACTCGCCGTCGAGCAGGGTCTGCACCTCGAGGTCGCCGATGGCCTTCTCGAGCGCGGCGAGCTCGGCGCGCGCCTCCTGGGCGGCGTCGTCGTCCTCCATCTCGTTGGCGAGCTCGACCATCACCTCGAGGTCGTCGAGGCGGCTCTCGAACTTCGAGACCTTCGACAGCTGCGCCTTGGCGTGACTGAGGGCGCTCGTCACCTTCTGCGCGTTGGCCTGGTCGTTCCAGAGTTCCGGATCGGCGGCCTCCTGCTCGAGGCGATCCACGTCCGCGCGCAGCGCGTCGACGTCGACCACCTCTCGGATGTTCGCGAACGTGGTGCGCAGCGCCTGGATGTCGGCGGAGAGATCGAGCTCAATCATGTCCTCACCAGCCTATCGCGCGGCCGCTGTGAGCCCGGCGGCGCGCGTGCGGCCGCGCGCCGGGGCGGGAGTAACGTGGAGCGGGTGACCTCCTCCGCCTTCGACGACGGCGAGAGCGTCCGGCGCACCCTGCTGCGGTTCGCGCCGATGATCTACGGCCCCACCGCCCTGTACTCGGTCGGCCAGGGCGCCATCGTGCCGCTGCTGCCCGTCATCGCCGCGGAGGCCGGCGCGTCCCTCGCGCTGGCGGCGCTCGTCCCCGCGGCGCTCGTGGTGGGTCAGCTGTGCGGCAACATCCCGGCCGGCTGGCTCGTGGATCGGATCGGCGAGCGGCTCACGATGACGGCGGCGGCGATCGGCTCGATCGGCGGGGCGGCCGTCATGCTCTTCGCCGACTCGGTGCCGCTGCTGGCACTCGCGGCGCTGGTCGTCGGCTTCTTCGCCGCCGCGTTCGCCGTGGCCCGGCACACGTTCATGACCACCCGCGTGCCGTACGCGTACCGCGCGCGCTCGCTGTCGCTGCTCGGCGGATCCTTCCGACTCGGCGCGTTCACGGGGCCGTTCGTGGCCGCGGCGCTGCTGGCGGTGTTCGGATCGGAGCGCGCCAGCATCTGGTTCTTCGGCGTCGTGCTCGTCGGCGTCGCCCTGCTCGTGGGCCTCGGGCCCGATCCCGAGTCGCGTCTGACGCGGCCCGCTCCCCCGCGGGCCGACGCAGGGATGGCGGAGGACACGGGCGAGCCCGTGACGGGATCGATCCCCACGTCCGAGCGCGCGGGCGTGTTCCGCACCATGTGGCAGAACCGGGCGGTGCTCTCGCGGCTCGGCGCGGCGGCGGCGTCGCTCGCGGCCGTGCGCGGCGCGCGCCAGACGGTGCTGCCGCTGTGGGGCGTCTCGCTCGGGCTCGACTCGTCGACGATCGCGCTCGTCGTGGGCGTGGCCGGCGCCCTGGACTTCGCGCTGTTCTACGTGAGCGGCCAGGTGATGGACCGCTTCGGCCGGATCTGGGCGGCCGTGCCGTCGACGCTGCTCATGGGCGGCGCGCTCGTGGCGCTCGCCTTCACGCACGACGTGTCGCAGGCCAGCCTGTGGTTCGGCGTGTTCGCCATCGTGATCGGCGTGGGCAACGGGCTCTCGAGCGGCATCCTGCTCACCGTCGGCGCCGACGTGGCACCCAAGGAGGAGCCGGCGTCGTTCCTCGGCTCGTGGCGCACGCTCACCGACGCGGGCGGCGCCGCCACTCCCCTGGTGTTCTCGGGCCTCACGGCGGCGTTCTCGCTCTCGGTCGCGACGGGAGCGGTCGGGCTCATCGGGCTGCTCGGCGCGCTCGCGTTCCTGCGCTGGCTGCCGCGGTACGCCCCGGATCGCTGAGCCAGCGCCGGCCAGCCTCAGGTCAGCGCCGGTCAGTTCAGCGCCGTGCGGCTCGTCGCCGTCGCCTCGAGCGGCACCCCGCCGGGGACGAACGGGGAGGTCAGCGGCGGATGCCACGTGTCGGCGACGGTGACGCGCGCCGAGAGGCCGTCGGGCGTGCCGGCCGAGACGAGCATCGCTCCCCCGCCGGTCAGCTCGATGACGGCCGCGGCCTGCTCGCGCACGTCCTCACCCGTCAGCACCGCCTCCGGCTCGCCCTCGGCCGCGACGATCGCGAAGCCGTCGGCGCCCGCGAGCGCCGCCGCATCGGCGAGGGCGTCGAGGCGCTTCTGCGCCAGGTACAGCGCGGTCGCGTCGACGCACACGACGATCACGGCGAGCCCGAGCAGGGCGTAGCCGAGCGTGAGCAGGAGGGTGCTGCCCTCCTCGTCCCTCGCGAGGCGGCGGCCGCGGAGCAGTGGGGTCAGAGCGCGGATCATCCGGCGCTCCAGAACCGCGAGACCTTCTGCCCGGAGGTGGCCTCGACCGGCACCGTCGCGATGCGATCGAGACCGAGGATCGGCGGGACGAGCGGCAGCGACACCTCGGATCGGACGGTGACGAGCACCGTGGATCCCGCGGCCGGGCAGCCGTCGCTGGCGGGCACGCACTCGATCCGCACGTCCGTGCGTCCGCGGTCCATGCCGTACTCCGCCGAGATCGCCGCGAGCGTGGCGTCCGCGGCGCCCGCCGCGGCACCGTCCCCCTCGGACTGCGCGATGGCCCTGGCCGTGAAGCGCGCCGCGGCCTCCGCGCCGAGCGCGTGGTTCTGCACCGCGCCCGCCGCCACGACGAGGTAGACCAGCGGCACGAGCATGAGCAGGCCGACCGTGATGAACTCGAGCGCCGCCGATCCTCGCTCGTCGCCCGCCAGCCCGCCGCCAGCGCCAGAACTGGCGTCCGCCTCAGTCCAGCGACTCGAGCGGCGCATGCGCGCTCACCTCCAGGGCGCGCGGCAGGCCGAGCAGACCCGCCAGCGGCAGCGTGGCGCGCACCGTGACGACGGCCGATTCCGTGCCTCCGACCACCGCGGTCGTCACTCTCGCCTCGTGGCCGTACGCGTCCCCCACGGCCCGGGCGATCAGCTCGCCGGCGCGGGCGGCGCCCTCGGCCTCAGGCACGTCGGCGAGGGCCGCGTGGTAGGCGCCCTCCACGGCGGCGTCATGCACGACGTTGCGCACGTAGATGGCGAAGCCCAGCTGCAGCACGCCGAGGGTGAGCATCGTGAGCAGCGCGCCGACGAGCACGAACTCGACGACGGCGGACCCCCGCTCGTCGCCGGTCAGCTCGCGCGCGCCGTTCACAGCCCGGAGACGCGCGAGATCGCCTGCTCGAACAGCCCCGACAGGGCCGGACCCGCGAGGGCCCAGATCGCGACGACCAATCCGGCGGTCATCAAGGTGACAAGCACCCAGCCGGGCACGTCCCCCGTCTCGTCCTCGGCGAGCGATCGCCCCGGCGGCGGCATGATGTCGCTCGCCCCGGTCCGGATCCGCTCCTTCCAGACGATCCAATCCATCCGGCCCTCCCACATGACGTCTCTCCTCTCCCCGCGCGTGGCGGGTCTCACAGTCCGATCCGCAGCATGACGATCCCCGGGAACACGGCGAAGATGACCGAGAGCGGCAGAAGCCCGAACACGAGCGGCACGAGCATGCCGATCTCGCGCCGCCCCGCCTGCTCGATGAGCTGGCGCTTGGCCTCCTCGCGTGCGTCCACCGCCTGCGCCTCCAGCGTCTGCGCCAGCGGCGCCCCGCGGTCGATCGCGGCCACGAGGTGGTCGATCGCCCGGCTCACGGCGGGCACGTCCATGCGCCGCGCCGCCGCCGTGAGCGCGTCGGCCAGGCTCGATCCGGTTCCCGCCTCGACGACGACCCGGCGCAGCTCGGCCGTGAGCTCCCCGGCGCCGACCGACGAGACGCGCCGCACGCTGTCGAGGATCCCCTCACCGGCCGCCAGGCACAGGGCGAGGAACTCCAGCACCGTCGGCAGCTCCTCCGCGATGCGGGCGCCCCGCGCCCTGGCCCGGGCGGTGAGCAGCGCGTCGCAGCCCACGGCGCCCGCGACGCCCGCGAGGAGCGGCAGCAGTGCCGCAGCGGCCGAGAACCGCCCGGCCAGGGCGAGCGCGACCGCGAGCACCCCGCCGCCGGCCGCCCCGCCCAGCGCCCACGCGAGCTGCCGGCCGCGAAAGGCGGTCACATCCGGCGCGAGGCCCGCGCGCACAAGCCGCCGGGCCACGCTCTCGCCGCCGCCCAGCGCGCGGGCGACCGCGGTCCGCAGCCGGTCCCACACCGCCGCCGCTCCCCCGGCGAGCGCGGCGCCGGGATCGACGGACCCGTCGTGCAGCGACGTGCCGCCGGGATCGGTCACGTCGCGGATGTACGGGGCGATGCGCCGCGCGAGCGGCACCGCGCCCCACCGCGGCACGAGCGCGAGCAGCGTCCACACCCCGGCGCCGAAGGCCCCGCCGAGGAGCAGGGCGAGGGCCGCGTCCGTCAGCACGGTCACGCGAACCACCTCCTCGGCTCGGGAAGGCGCCCGATCCGCAGCATGAGCCGGTACGCCACCGCCGACACGATCGCACCGGCGAGGATGAGCGCCACGCCCTCGGGGCTCGAGTACGCCGTCGCCCCTTCGGGCCGCATCGCCAGCAGCGCGACGATGACCCACGGCGCCACGACGCCGAGCACGGCCGCGCCCCGCGTCCACGACTGCCGCGATTCGACCTCGCCGCGCAGCGCCGCCTCGGCCCGCACCGATGCCGACAGCGCACGCAGCACGGGGACGAGCTCGGTGCCGCCCACCTGGCGCGCCATCCGCAGGGTCTCGACGATCCGGTCGGCCAGCGGATCCGCCAGGGCCTGCTTCAACCGGTCGGCGCTGGAGTCGAAGTGGCCGGACGCCGCCATGTCGCGGCCGAACGCGGCGAACGCGGCGCGCAGCGGTGACGGCGCGGAGTCGGCCAGCGCCGCGACGGCGTCCGGGAGCGACATGCCTGCGCGCACCGACGCGATGAGCAGGTCGCACACGTCGGGCCACAGTCCGCGGCGCTCGCGCGCGAGCCGGAGGCGACGGGAGCGCAGCCACGCGATGGGCGCGAACGCCCCCGCGGCGAGTGCGGCGGCCGCCAGCGCGGGCACGCCCGTCACGAGCCAGGCCACGGCTCCGGCCAGCAGCCCCGCGCACGCGCACCCGGCCACGAGCACGCGCGGCGGCACGTGGGCGAACCCGCCGGCCTCCAGCAGGCGCGTCGCCATCCCCGCCGTCGGCACCCGCTCGGCGCGCTCGCCCGCGGGCCAGAGCCACGGCGAGACGACGAGCAGGATGCCGGCCGCCAGCACGAGCCCGAGCAGCACGATCATCGCGCCACCGCCGTCTCCGCCGCGGGCCATGCCGGCTCGCGGACGCGCTCGGGCACGCGCCGCGCTCGGTAGACCGGCTCGGTGGCGATCGTCCCGTCCTGGACCTCTCCCGTCACCCGCGCGATCTCACCGATCCGCCGCGATCCGTCGGGCAGCCGCTCGCAGTGGACGACGAGGTCGACGCCGCCGGCGATGGCGGGCAGCAGGAAGTCGCGGTCGATGTTGCGCCCGGCCAGCAGCGGCAGCATCGCGAGCTTCGCGAGGGCCTCGGCGGCCGAGTTCGCGTGGATCGTCGCGGCGCACGGCACGCCGGTGTTCAAGGCGAGCACGAGGTCGAGGGCCTCGGCGTCGCGCACCTCGCCGATCACGAGGCGGTCGGGGCGCATGCGCAGCGCCTCCTTCACGAGCCGCCGCAGCGTGATCTCACCGGTGCCCTCCAGGCTCGGCTGCCGCCCCTGCAGCGCTACGAGGTCGGCGGCTTCCACGCCGAGCTCGAACGTCTCCTCCACCGTCACGATCCGCTGCCCGCGGGCGGCCTCACCCAGCAGGGCCGCGAGCAGCGTCGTCTTGCCCGTGTGCGTGGCGCCCGAGACGAGCACGCTGCGCCCCTCCCGCATGGCCTGCCGCAGCAGCGCGGCGCCGCGCCCGTCGATCGATCCGAGCGCCGCGAGGTCGTCGAGCGTGCGGTGCCCGCCCAGGAAGCGGCGGATGTTCACGGCCCAGTGCCGCCGCGTCACATCCGGGATGACGACGTGCAACCGGGAGCCGTCTGGCAGCGACGCGTCGACGAACGGCTGGCTCAGGTCCACGCGGCGGCCCGCGGCGTGCAGCATGCGCTCGACGAGATCGCGCACCTGTCCATCCGTGAGGCGCAGCGGCACGCGCTCCGCGATCCCCGCCCTGGCGATGAAGATCCGGTCCGGGGCGTTGATCCAGAGCTCCTCCACCCGCGGATCCCGCAGGTACGGATCCAGCGGCCCCCACCCGCTCATCGACGCCAGCACCGCGCGTGTCGCGGCCGCCTCATCGTCGACGGCCGGAAGGCCCCGCGCGATCGCGAGGTCGCTGTGCCGCCGCACCTCGGCGCGCACGGCCCGCTCGGCGGCGACGGCGTCGCGCGACGGATCGATCCCCTCCTCGCGCAGCCGCCGCCGCACGCGATCCATCAGCTCGACGTGCACGGCTTCCACGCCGGCATCCTCGCAAGGACCGGCCAGCGGCGTCGGAAGTTATCCACAACGGCGGGAAGGACCCCGGATCCGCGGGAGAAGCCCCGGAGAGATGTCGCCGCCGCTCAGTAGACTGGGCGGACGGCACGCGGGAGTGGTGAAACCGGTAGACACGCAGGATTTAGGTTCCTGTGCCTTCGGGCGTGTGGGTTCAAGTCCCACCTTCCGCACGGGCGGTCGGGGCAGTCGCCCCGCCGTCGAGATTCCTTCGGACAGGAACGCCTTGCACCCGACAGCACTCATCCCCTGGCTCGACCCCGAGACCATCATCGCCGCGGCGGGACCGTGGGCGCTGCTCGTCGTGTGCCTCATCGTGTTCGCCGAGACGGGCCTGCTGTTCGGGTTCATCCTGCCCGGCGACACCCTGCTCATCATCTCGGGCCTGCTCACGCACACGAATCAGGTGTTCGGCGCGAACATCTGGGTCGTGTCTCTGCTCATCGGCCTGGCCGCGTTCGTCGGCGGCGAGGTCGGGTACGTCATCGGACACAAGGGCGGGCCTGCGCTGTTCGAGCGGCGCGACTCCGGCCTGTTCAGCCGCAAGAACGTGGCCCGCACCAACGCGTTCTTCCAGCGCTTCGGCGGGCTCACGATCATCGTGGCACGCTTCGTTCCGATCGTGCGCACGTTCGCGCCCGTCGCCGCCGGCATCGGGCACATGCCGTGGCGGTTGTACACGCTGTACAACTTCATCGGCGCCGTCATCTGGGGCGTGGGCCTCACGCTGCTCGGCTACGTGATCGCCTACATCCCGTGGGTGCGCGACTTCGTCACCGACTACATCGACCTCATCCTGCTCGCCGCCGTCGCCGGCACGGGCCTGTTCGTGCTGTGGCACTACCTCAAGGAGCGCCGCACCGCCAAGCGCGAGGCCGCGCTGGCCGAGACCGGGCCCGAGCCCGAGCTGCTCACCGACTGATCAGCCGGCCTCGCGCTTCTGGCGCGACTTCTCCACGCTCGCGCGCAGCGCCTCCATGAGGTCGATGACCTCGCCGCCCTCCTCCTCGGACGATTCGCCGAACGTCGCCTCCGTGTCGATCGCGTCGCCCTTCTCGAGCTTGGCGTCGATGAGCGTGCGCAGCTCCTTCTGGTACTCGTCGACGAACTCGTCCGGATCGAAGTCGCCCGAGTAGCTCTCGACGAGGGTGGCCGACATGTCCAGCTCCTTCTTGCTCACCTTGGGCGCGTCCTCGAGCGACGGGAACGACACATCCCGCACCTCGTCGGCCCACAGCAGCGTCTGCACCATCAGCACGTCGCCGCGCACCCGCAGCGCCGCCAGCCGCGTCTTCTGCCGCAGCGAGAACCGCACGATCGCCGTGCGGTCGGTGCGCTGCAGCGTCTCGCGCAGCAGCACGTACGCCTTGGGCGACTTCGAGTCGGGCTCGAGGAAGTACGCCTTGTCGAAGGTGATCGGATCGACCTGCTCGGTCGGCACGAACTCCACCACGTCGATCTCGCGGCTGCGCTCCGAGGGCAGCGACTTGAGGTCCTCGTCCGTGAGCACCACCGTGCGATCGCCGTCGTCGTACGCCCGGTCGATGTCGGCGTAGGCCACAACCTCGCCGCACACCTCGCACTTGCGCTGGTAGCGGATGCGCCCGCCGTCCTTGTTGTGCACCTGGTGCAGGGGCACGTCGTGATCCTCGGTCGCGGCATATACCTTGACCGGCACATTGACGAGCCCGAAGGTGAGCGCGCCCTTCCAGATGGATCGCATGACCCCAGTGAACACCCCGCGCCGCGGGCGCACCAGATCTTGACACCCGCCCGTACGCTGGTCGCATGGCGGCGAGCGACGGTGCGGCGCAGACGGTGCGCGTGGGCTCGCGCCGCGTGCGGCTGACCAACTTCGGCAAGGTCATCTACCCCGAGACGGGCACGACCAAGGGCGACGTCATCGGCTACTACTCGCGCATCGCGCCGCTGCTGCTGCCGCACGTCGCCGGCCGCCCCGTCACGCGCAAGCGGTGGGTGGACGGCGTCGGCACGGCGGACGATCCGCTGCCGTCGTTCTTTGCGAAGGACCTCGAGGCGGGCGCGCCCGACTGGATGCCGCGCCAGGCGATCGCGCACTCCAGCGGCGCGAAGGAGTACCCGCTCGTCGAGGAGACGGCCGCGCTCGTCTACCTCGCGCAGGTGGCGAGCCTCGAGCTGCACGTGCCGCAGTGGCGGTTCGACGACCGCGGCGAGCGCCGGCACCCCGACCGGCTCGTGCTCGACCTCGACCCCGGCCCCGGCGTGGGGCTGGCCGAGTGCGCCGAGGTCGCCCGCCACGCGCGGGCGATCCTGTCGGGCATGGGGCTCGATCCCCTCCCCGTCACGAGCGGCAGCAAGGGCATCCACCTCTACGCCGCCCTGCCGGGCGAGCAGTCCAGCGACGCGATCTCGGCCGTGGCCCGCGAGCTCGCACGGGCGCTGGAGGCGGATCATCCGGATCTCGTCGTCAGCACCATGAGCAAGGCGGCCCGCCCCGGCAAGGTGTTCGTCGACTGGAGTCAGAACAACGGCAAGAAGACGACGATCGCGCCCTACTCGCTGCGCGGCCGGGAGCGGCCCTGGGTGGCCGCGCCGCGCACGTGGGAGGAGCTGGACGACCCCGACCTGCGTCACCTGCTGCTCGACGAGGTGCTCGAGCGCGCGGAGCGGATCGGCGATCCCCTCGCCGCGCTCGCGCCGCGCGACGGGGGGCCGCTCGCCTCGTACATCGCCAAGCGCCGTGCCGAGCACACGCCCGAGCCCGTGCCGGGCTCGCCGCACCCGGACGAGCCCGGTGGCGGCAACCGCTTCGTCATCCAGGAGCACCACGCCGCCCGCCTGCACTGGGACGTGCGCCTGGAGCACGACGGCGTGCTCGTGAACTGGGCCGTGCCCAAGGGCATCCCGGCCACCACGTCGAAGAACAACCTCGCCGTGCAGACCGAGAACCACCCGATCGAGTACCTCGACTTCCACGGCGTGATCCCGAAGGGCCAGTACGGCGCGGGCATCATGACGATCTGGGATGCCGGCACCTACGAGACCCACAAGTGGCGCGACGACGAGATCATCGTCACGCTCACGGGTCGCGAGGGCGGCCCGCTCGGCGGCCCCGTGCGCGTCGCCCTCATCCGCACCGACGGCGAGGGCGAGAAGTCCACGTGGCTCATGCACCGCACCAAGACCGATGCGCAGGGCGCGCCCCAGCCCGACGGCGTCGCGGCCGAGCCGTGGACCGATCCGCCGCTCGACGAGCCGGCCGATCCGCCGCCCGACGACCGCTTCGCGCCCATGCTCGCCGTCTCGGGCACGACCGCCGCCGCGCGCGACCTGATCCGGCGCCGCGAGCCGTGGATCGAGTTCAAGTGGGACGGCGTGCGCGCGGTGGCGCACTGGTCGGGCGGCGTGCTGCGGCTGCGGGCGCGGTCGGGCACCGACATCACGCTGCGGTACCCCGAGCTGTCCAACCCGGGGGCGGCGCACATCGAGGCGGACGAGGCGGTGCTCGACGGCGAGATCGTGGCGCTCGACGCCGCCGGCCGCCCGAGCTTCTCGCGCCTGCAGGAGCGCATGCACCTCACCCGCGCCATGGACATCCAGCGGATCGCGCCGCGCGTGCCCGTGCGGCTGTACCTCTTCGACGCGCTCGAGGCGGACGGCCGCGACCTCGCGGGCCGGCCCCTCGCGGAGCGACGCGAGGCGCTCGAGCGGATCGCGGGCGACGCGGGCGCGGCGATCGACCTGCCGCCGGTGGCCGATGACCTCGACGCGGCGCTGGAGACGGCCAAGCGGCTCGACCTGGAGGGCGTCGTCGTGAAGGACCCGCGCTCCCCCTACCGCCGCGGCGTGCGCAGCGAGGAGTGGCTCAAGCTCAAGCTCACCCGCACCCAGTCGGTCGTGATCGGCGGCATCAATCCTGGGCAGGGGAACCGGGAGGGGACGATCGGATCGCTGCTGCTGGGCATTCCCGACGGCGACCGGCTGCGCTATGTGGGCAAGGTCGGCACGGGCTTCGGCGACCGCGAGCTGCGCCGGCTGCAGGAGCTGCTGCGGCCGGCCGACGAGAGCCCCTTCGCCGAGGTGCCGGGTCCGCAGGCGCGCGCGGCGCGGTGGGTGGAGCCCGCGCACGTGGCCGAGGTGGAGTTCTCGGAGTGGACGCCCGGCGGCAGCCTGCGCCACCCCCGCTGGCGGGGGCTGCGGCCCGACCTCACGCCGGGGGATGTCGTCGTGGAGTGACGGGCCCTACAGGGCGGCGAGGAGGGGGCCGAGCTCGCGGAAGGCGCGGGCGCGGTGCGAGACAGCGTTCTTCTCGTCCGCCGTCCACTGGCCCACCGAGCGCTCCTGGCCGTCCTGTCCGTCCGGGATGAAGATGGGGTCGTAGCCGAAGCCGCCCTCGCCGCGCGGCGCCTCCGCGAGGCGACCGGGCCAGATCCCCTCCACCGTGTGCTCGATCCCGTTCGGCGTGACGAGCGCGATCGTGGAGTTGTAGTGGGCCGTGCGGTGCGGATCGCGGATGTCGGCGAGCTGGTCGAGCAGCAGCGCGAGGTTGGCGCGGTCGTCCTTCGCGTGGCCGGCCCAGTACGCGCTGAACACGCCGGGCGATCCGCCGAGCACGTGCACGCAGATGCCCGAGTCGTCGGCCAGCGCCGGCAGGCCGGTGTGCGCCGAGGCGGTGCGGGCCTTGATGAGGGCGTTCTCGGCGAACGACGTGCCGTCCTCCACGGGCTCGGGCCCGTCGTAGGCGACGACCACGAGGTCGGGGCGGATCGTCGCGACGATCGACTGGAACTCCGCGACCTTGTGCGCGTTGTGCGTGGCGAGGACGACGCGGCTCACGAGCGCTCCTCCGCCAGCACCGCCTTCTGGATCGCGGTGAGGTCGGCGCAGCCCTTCGCCCCGAGCTCGAGCAGCGCGTCGAGCTCCGCCTTGTCGAAGGGCGCGCCCTCGGCCGTGCCCTGCACCTCGATGAACTTCCCCGTGCCCGTCATGACGATGTTCATGTCGGTCTCGGCGCGCGAGTCCTCGACGTACGGCAGGTCGAGCATCGGCCGGCCGCCGACGATCCCGACCGAGATGGCCGCGACCGAGTCGCGCAGCGGCGTGGCCTTCTTGCCGATGAAGCCCTTCTCGCGGCCCCACTCGATCGCGTCGACGAGGGCGACGTATGCGCCCGTGATCGAGGCCGTGCGCGTGCCGCCATCGGCCTGCAGCACGTCGCAGTCGATCACGATCGTGTTCTCGCCCAGCGCCTTCGTGTCGACGACGGCGCGCAGGGCGCGGCCGATCAGGCGCGAGATCTCGTGCGTGCGGCCGCCGATGCGGCCCTTCACGCTCTCGCGGTCGCTGCGGTCGTTCGTGGCGCGCGGCAGCATGGCGTACTCGGCCGTGACCCAGCCGCGGCCCTTGCCGGTGAGCCAGCGCGGCACGCCGTTCGTGAACGAGGCGGTCACGAGCACCTTCGTCTGCCCGAAGGAGATGAGCGCCGACCCCTCGGCCTGCGTGCTCCAGCCGCGCTCGATGGTCACGGGGCGGAGCTGGTCGAGGGCGCGGCCGTCCGCGCGCGGTGAGTCGGTCATGTCTTCCTAACGGATCGGGGGCAGGTCGATGGCGCCGGTGCGCACGAGGCGCACGTCGCGCACCTCGCGGCCCAGCAGGCGGTTGGCGAGCGTCGTGAACGTCTCGGTGTCGGCGCCGGTCGCCTCGTACACGTGGTGCGGGCGGGCCTCGGGCCCCGCGAGCAGATCGCGGCCGACGAGCTCGCGGTAGACGTCCTTCGCCGTCTCGCTGTCGCTGGAGACGAGCGACACCTCGGGACCCATCACGTAGCTGATGGCGCCCTCGAGGAACGGGTAGTGGGTGCAGCCGAGCACGAGCGTGTCCACGCGCGCCTCGCGCAGGGGCCGCAGGTACTCCTCGGCCACGGCGAGCAGCTCGGGGCTGTCGGTGACGCCGGCCTCGACGAACTCGACGAAGCGCGGGCAGGCCGCGGTGAACACCTCCACGCCCGGCGCGATGCCGAGCATGTCCTGGTACGCGCCCGATCCGATCGTGCCCTCCGTGCCGATCACGCCGATCCGGCCGCTGCGGCTCGTCGCGATCGCGGTGCGCACGGCCGGCCCGATCACCTCGATCACGGGCACGTCGTAGCGCTCGCGCGCGTCGCGCAGCATCGCCGCCGACGCCGTGTTGCAGGCGATGACGAGCATCTTGACGCCCTGCTCGACGAGCGTGTCGAGCACCTCGAGCGAATAGCGGCGCACGTCGGCGATCGGCTTGGGCCCGTAGGGCGAGTGCAGCGTGTCGCCGATGTAGAGCAGCGACTCGCGCGGCAGCTGGTCGCCGATCGCCCTGGCGACCGTGAGACCGCCCACCCCGGAGTCGAAGATCCCGATCGGCGCGTCATCCATCGCATCCAGCGTACGCGAGGCCGGGCGCCCGCCCGCCGATAGAGTGACCCTATGAGCGCCTCCACGGCCCTGCTGACCGACCGCTACGAGCTCACGATGATCGATGCGGCCCTGCGCGACGGCACCGCCTCGCGCCGCTGCATGTTCGAGCTGTTCGCCCGGCGCCTCTCCGGCGGCCGCCGCTTCGGCGTCGTCGCCGGCACGGGCCGCCTGCTCGGCCTGCTGCGCGACTTCCGCTTCGGCGACGACGAGCTTCGCTACCTGCGGGACGAGAGGGTCGTCAGCGCCGAGACGCTCGCGTACCTCGAGAGCTACCGGTTCACGGGATCGATCACCGGCTACCGCGAGGGCGAGCTGTACTTCCCCGGATCGCCCATCCTCACGGTGGAGGGCACATTCGCCGACGCGGTGGTCCTCGAGACCCTCGCGCTCAGCGTGCTCAACCACGACTCCGCCGTCGCCACCGCGGCCGCCCGCATGAGCATCGCCGCCGGCGAGCGCCCGCTCGCCGAGATGGGCGCCAGGCGCGCGGCCGAGGAGTCGGCCGTCGCCGCCGCGCGCGCGGCCTACATCGCCGGATTCCGCGCCACGAGCAACCTCGAGGCGGGCCGCCGCTGGGGCATCCCCACCATGGGCACCGCCGCGCACTCGTGGACGCTGCTGCACGACAGCGAGGAGGACGCCTTCCGCGCGCAGATCGCGGCGCTCGGATCGGGCACCGCCCTGCTCGTCGACACCTACGACATCGAGAAGGGCGTCGAGACGGCCGTCCGCATCGCCGGCACCGGGCTCGGCGGGGTGCGCATCGACTCCGGCGACCTGCCGATCGTCGCCGCCGAGGTCCGCGCGCAGCTCGACCGGCTCGGCGCCACCGAGACCCGCATCACGGTCACGAGCGACCTCGACGAGTACGCGATCGCGGCGCTCGCGGCCTCCCCCGTCGACGCGTACGGCGTGGGGACGTCGGTGGTGACGGGATCCGGATACCCCACGGCGGGCATGGTCTACAAGCTCGTGGCGCGCCAGGGCACCGACGGCGGCTGGGTCGCCGTGGCGAAGAAGGCGCAGGACAAGGGATCGCAGGGCGGACTGAAGACCGCTTTCCGGCGCCTGGAGCGCGGCGTCGCGTTCGAGGAGCGCGTGGAGATCGCCGACGGCTTCGAGCAGGCGCCCACGCCCGCCGACTACCCCGACGCGCGCCCGCTGCAGGTGCCGCTCGTCGTCGACGGCGAGATCGACGCGGCGCACGAGGGCCCGGCCGGCGTCGAGGCCGCCCGCGCCCACCACCTGCGGGTGCGCGAGGAGATGCCGATCCGCGCGCTCGCGCTGAGCAAGTCGGACCCCGCCATCCCCACCGTCTTCGTCGACGCGGGCGCGTGATCCGGATCGCCCCGCCCGAGGGCGGAGCGGCTCGCGGTCAGCTGTTCAGCGACTCGTAGATCTCCTTGCACTGCGGGCAGACGGGGAACTTCTCCGGGTCGCGACCCGGCGTCCACTTCTTGCCGCACAGCGCGCGCACGGGCTTGCCGGTGATCGCCGACTCGAGGATCTTGTCCTTCTTGACGTAGTGCGAGAAGCGCTCGTGGTCGCCGGGCTCGACGTGCTCCTCCTCGAGGAGTCGCTCGAGCTCGCGGTCGAGGAGCCCGGTGCCACCCTGCCCGGGGCTGTCCAGAGGTGTGCTCATGCCCCGATTCTAGTTGCCGGGCGTCAGGTCGTCGCGGCGAACTCCATGATCTGGTACGAGCGCCGGCTCCACAGCAGCGAGCCCGCGGCGACGCCGAGCACGAGCACGCCGACGCCCGTGCCGACGCCCGCCCACTGCGCGTTGGCGGCGAGCGCGATGTCGTCGGTCAGCGCGCGCCACGCGAGCCACAGCGTCGGCGCCGAGAGCACGAGCGCGCCGAGCATCACGAGCGCCTGCGCGACCACGCCGCTCGAGCCGGTCCGCTGCGGCTGGCGGAACGGGCTGTCGCCCGGGCGCGGCACGGGGTAGGGCGCGAGCACCGACGAGACGCTCGACAGCCCCAGGCCCGTGAGGAAGAGGCTCGTGGCGACGCCCGCGAGCGCCGGCAGCAGCGCCCACCGCCCGTAGAACGCCGTGGCGAGCGGGATGGCGACGGCCAGCAGCGCGATGCCGGCCATGAGCACGGGAACGAGGCGGCCGACGCGATCGGCGAGCCCGCTGACGCCCGCCGTGATGTGCATCCAGATGGCCGAGGAGTCGTAGGCGACGTCGTTGTGCGACACCCACCCCAGGAACAGCGCCATGATCGGCACGGGGATGAGGGCCGCGTAGTTCGCCGGCACCCCCGCCACCAGCAGGGGCACGATCGGCAGCAGCCCGACGACGGGGATGATCCCGAGGTTGACGAGGTGGCGGCTGTCACCGAACCAGTACATGATGCTGCGCGCCGCGATCGCGCCGCCCGGCGTCGCCGGCATGACGGCGAACCAGCCGAGGCCGCTGCGCTCGCGGTCGTCGAGCGGCGGATCGACGGTGACGAGCATGCGGTGCACCGACCACACCCACACCGCGGCCGCGGCCGCGAGGGTCAGCAGCGCCACGCCCGCGGCCAGCCCCGCCGTCGGCTCCTGCCCGAGCGCCACGGCCCCCGGCAGGCCGGAGGCGGCGCCCACCGGCGTGAGGGCCAGCACCTCGACCACGGCCTGCAGCTGGCTGGGCACGCGCCCGCGCCACTCCAGCGACGCGAAGAAGACGGCGACGGGCAGCACGACCACGATGATGCCGAGCACGAACAGGCTCGACAGCTCGCGCGTGCGGCGGCCGCGCAGCACGAGGGCGCCGAACGCCATGCTCAGCCGCGCGAGCACGATGCACGTCGCCGCGTGCACGAGCGCCGCGAGGATCGCGACGACGGCCGGCACCCCGAGGCGCGTCCAGGTGATCGCGGTGCAGACCTCGACGGCCAGGAGCGCGAGCGTGGGCAGGCTCACGAGCGACGCGAGCGCGAGGGGGCCCGTCAGCTGCCGCGCGTCGAGACCGAGCACGGCGAAGCGACGCGGATCGAGCGGGTCGTCCGCGGCGCTCATGACGGGCGCCAGCGCGAAGCCCACGAGCACACCCGTGCCGGCGAGGGTGAGCACGGCGTCCGCCACGGCGGGGCCGTCCTCGGCGAGGCTCAGGATGCCGGCGCACGCGAGCACGACGGCGGCGAGCAGCACGAGGACGCCCGCGATCCGCGAGGCGACGGCGCCCGGGGCGCGCAGGCCCCCGAGGAGCAGGGCGAGTCTCAGTCGGAGGATGCGTGCAGCCATTCGAGCCCCTCCATGCTCGCGCCACCGGCCGAGAGCTCCACGAAGCGCTGCTCCAGCGAGATCTCGCCCTTGACCTCGTCGACGGTTCCCTCCGCCAGCACATTGCCCGACACCACCACGGCCACGCGGCTGCAGACGCTCTCGACGAGGTCCATGCCGTGGCTCGACAGCACCACCGTGCCGCCGTGCTCCACGTACGCCGAGAGGATCTCGAGGATGCTGGCCGACGAGACGGGGTCCACCGCCTCGAACGGCTCGTCGAGCACGAGCATGCGCGGCGAGTGGATCATGGCGCCCGCCAGCATCAGCTTCTTCGTCATGCCCGCCGAGTAGTCGGCCACGACGCGGCCCAGCGCGTCGGCGAAGTCGAAGGCGCGCGCCAGGTCGGCGGTGCGCTTGGCGACGACCGACGGCTTGAGGCCCCGCAGCACGCCGAAGTAGTACAGCAGCTGGCGCCCGGTGAGCCGGTCGAACGTGCGCACGCGGTCGGGCAGCACGCCGATCAGCGCCTTCGCCTGGCGCGGACGACGCACCATGTCGACGCCGAACACCTCGATGCTGCCCTCGTCCGGCTTGAGCAGCCCGGAGATCATCGACAGGGTGGTCGTCTTGCCCGCGCCGTTCGGCCCGACGATCCCGTAGAACGATCCGGCCGGCACGGTCATGTCGACGCCGTAGACGGCATCGGATCCGCCGTACGCCTTCACGAGCCCTCGCACGCGCAGCGCGTCGGCGGGCGACGTCGGCGCGTCGGCGGGGCCGCCCGTCTCGACGGGCGCCGACGTCGCGGCGGCGACGGCGGCCGGGATCGGCGGCAGCGGCGGCGTGGCCGGCTCGGGGGCGCGCTCCTCCGCCTGAGGCTCGGGCTCGGCCGGCGTCGCCTCGGCGGGCGCGGCCTCGGCCGGCTCCGACTCGGCGGCCTCCGACTCGGATGTCGGCACGGGCTGCGCCTCTGGCGCCGGCTCGGCCGTGGGTTCGGGCCTCGGCTCAGCCGTGGGTTCGGGTTCGGGCGTCGTCGCCGTGGCGGGCTCGGCGTCGGCCGGCGCGGCCGCGGGCACATCAGCCGCCGGCGCGGCGCGCTTGAAGATCGCGGGCGCCTCGTCGGTGCTCGCCACGACGGCGCGCACCTGCGGCCCCGCCGTGGGCACGGGCTGCGTGGCGATGTCCTTGTACTCCGCGTCGCGGGCAGCCGACTTCCTCGCCATCGGCTCGCTCTCCGCCGCGGCAGGCTTCGGCGCCGCGGCGGGCTTCGCGGGGCCGGCGGGCTTCGCCGTACGGGGCTTCGCCGCACCGGCGGGCTTCGCGGAGTCCGTGCCCTTGGCAGCTCCCGCGGTCTTCCGCGCGGCCGTGCTGCCGGCGCGCGCGGAGGTACTCCCGCTCCCCGCGGCCTTCGTGCGGGAGGCGGCGGACCCCGCGGCCCTCGGGGCGCGCGGCTTCCGCGCCGCCGTGCCGGAGCCCGGTGCCGATGCGTCCTTCGCGCCCCCCGCGTCCTTCGCGGCGCCCGCGTCCTCCGCCAGCTCCGCCGTCGATGCCGCGCGACCCTTCGCCGGGGTGCGCGCCTTCGAGGCGGCCGTCGATCCCGTGCGGGCGGACGCGGTTCGGGAAGCGGACGTTGACGAGCGTGCGCCCGTCTTGCGCGCGGTGGTGCCGGTCTTCCGCGCGGCCGGCTTCTTCGCGGCGCCGGCCGCCGTCTCGGACGGCGACTCGCCCGCCTCGGTCGCGCCGGATGCGCGCGCGGACGACGACGCGGCGGGCCGCTTCCGCGGCGCCGCAGGTCGCTTGCGGGCCGCGCTCGGCGCGGTCTCTTCGGCGGCCGGCGCCTCCTGGGGCGCTCCACCGTCCGGCGTCTCTGCTGATTCGTCGCGTGGGGAGGGCGTCACCCTCTCAACGTACCCAGCACCGCCTGAATGCGCGCGGCGGGCGCGCCCGCTGTGCGGAATGGGCGATCGCGCAACGATCCGGTCGCGGACGGCGCGCTATTGTGCCCCTTCCCAGTGATTCTCGCTACCATCTGGTTCATTCGTCACGGTGAACTCATCATGAATACGTCGTGAACGGCGAATGAGAGCATGAGGATATGAGCATTCAGACCGTCATCCTGGCCGCCGGCATGGGCACGCGCCTCGGCCGTGCGCTGCCCAAGTCGCTGACCGAGCTGAGCGACGGTCGTTCCATCATGCAGCAGCAGCACGAGAACATCCGCGCCGCCTTCGGCGACGACGCCCGCATCACCACCGTCGTCGGCTACCGCGCCGAGGACATCGTCGAGCGCTTCCCGCAGGCCAACTACGTCTACAACGAGCGCTACGACCAGACCAACACCTCGAAGAGCCTGCTGCGCGCGCTGCAGGCCACCGGCAAGAGCGGCGTGCTCTGGATGAACGGCGATGTCGTCTTCGATCCGCGCGTGCTCGGCCGCGCCGCCGCCCTCATCGAGGCCGACACGTCGTTCGTCGCGGTGAACACCGCGAAGGTGAGCGACGAGGAGGTCAAGTACACCGTCTCCGCCACGGGCCACATCGACGAGCTCTCGAAGACCGTCGTCGGCGGCATCGGCGAGGCCGTGGGCATCAACTACATCTCGCGCGCCGACAAGCGCTCGCTCATCCGCCACCTGCAGCGCGTCGACGACCAGGACTACTTCGAGCGCGGCATCGAGCTCGCCATCGCCGAGGACGGCATCCGGGTGCTCCCCATGGACATCTCGGACTTCTACGCCGTCGAGGTCGACTTCGCCGAGGACCTGGCGCGAGCCAACCAGTTCGTCTGATCGACGACGTAGGATCTCCCCGTGCCCGACAAGGTCGCGAAGATCCACTCCCTGCCGGACGACGCTCCGTGGCAGGGTGAGACGCCCGCGGCCGATCATCCGGCGCACGTCCGCGCGCTCGACCGGGTCATGTCCATCCACCGCCCGGTGGTGCTCGCGCACCTGCGATCCATCCGCCTGCGCCACCCCGACGCCACGCCCGAGCAGATCGTGCGCGTGCTGGAGCGCCGGTATCTCGCGGCCGTGACGACCGGGGGCGCCGCCGTCGGCGCCACGGCCGTCGTCCCCGGCGTGGGAACGGGCATCACGCTCGCGCTGTCGGGCGCCGAGACGGCCGGGTTCCTCGAGGCCACCACGCTGTTCGCGCAATCGCTCGCCGAGGTGCACGGCATCGCCGTGGAGGATCGCGACCGCGCCCGCGCGCTCGTGATGACGCTGATGATGGGCAAGGAGGGCGTCGACCTGCTGCGCCAGCTGGCGGCGCAGGCCTCGGGCAAGGGCATCGGGCGGGGCGCCTACTGGGGAGACCTCGTCACGAAGTCGCTGCCCAAGACCGTCACGCGGCAGGTCGCCGACCGCCTGAAGACGGCGTTCCTGCGGCACTTCGCGCGCGTGGGCGCGGGCTCGTTCATCGGCAAGGCGCTGCCCTTCGGCGTCGGCGCGGCCGTGGGCGGCGCGGGCAACCACGTG
This sequence comes from Microbacterium sp. NPDC003461, assembly GCF_053588335.1. Taxonomy (NCBI): domain Bacteria; kingdom Bacillati; phylum Actinomycetota; class Actinomycetes; order Micrococcales; family Microbacteriaceae; genus Microbacterium; species Microbacterium sp. NPDC003461. Next base: position 20,372 of record NZ_JBSFPT010000018.1, read on the forward strand.
CTGGGCCGCCGGGTCGTGGCGGCCTCGCGCCGCGCGTTCGGCCCCGCACCCGCCACCCTGCCCGACGCCCTCGAGCCGCGTGAGGGCGCCGAGCGGATCGAGCACCGCGTGGGCGGCGCGGTCGGCCGCATCGGATCGGCCGTGGCCGGCGCCGCGGGCACCGCCTCGCGCGGTGTCGCGGTGGCGGGGCGCGGGCTCGGCGCCCTCGGCCGCGGTGCCGGCGGCGTCGCGCGCCGCATCGTGCCGGGCGGCCGAGGCCCGCGCGACGAGGCGGGCGCGGCGGCGGCGGATGCCGCCGACGACGCAGGCCCCGCGGGCGGCGATCCCGGCGCTTCCTCCACAGCACGCTGAGCGGCGCGCCTCGTCCACAGCTCGGCCGCTGAGCCCCTCGTGGGGGTCCCGCGCGTCGGAGGACCTGCCTAGCGTCGCCCTCATGTTCCCGCTCCCCCGGCGCCGCCGGCCTCCCGGCCGAGGCGCGTACCCCGTGCCGTGGCACATCGACCGTGCCGATCCGGCGCACCCGATCGTGCGCCACCGCGGCCGCGATCCCGCCGATGCCGTCCGCGTCTTCCTGTGCGACGAGCACGGGCGCGCGCGCACCGAGCGCTGGGGCCGCGTGCGGCCCGGCGAGGCACTGCAGCTGTGCCTGTGCGATGTGGATCGCGCCAGCGCCGTCACCACCCTCGCGTGGTTCGACGCCGACGCCGAGTACCTGTGGCGCTTCACCGTGTGAACCGTCCGGCGCTCCCCTCGCGTCGGGCCGTCCCTGTGCGACAGGCCGGGGCGCCGACGCTCAGAGCTCCGAGACGAAGCTGCGGCGCCGCCGCGTCGCGCGCTGCGTGTGGCCGTACGGCAGACGCCCCTCCTGCAGCTCCTCCGCCGCGATCCCCTGCACGAGGAGGCCAGGATCGACCTCGAGCGCGACGGCGATCTGCACGAGCGTCATGAGCGTCGGGTTCGCCTGGCCGCGCTCCACGCGCTGCAGGTGGGTGAGGTCGAGGTCCGCGCACTCGGCGAGCGCCTTCGCGCTCAGGCCGGCGCGGTGGCGCAGCTCCGCCACGCGCGCGCCCACCTTCTTCGCCGCGAGGGAGTGCGGTTCGCCCATGCCACCAGCATTCAGACCGCGACGCGCGGCACGGGTGCTCATATGCCCCAGATTATACGCCACCCCTTCGCTCCATCCCTGTATCCGCGGCGATGTCAAGCCCGATGACGCCGCCGGGGAGCACCCGTATCGTTCGGGGCATGAGTATCGGAACCGGAGTAGTGCTGTTCATCCTCGGCGCCATCCTGGCGTTCGGGCTGGAGCTGGACGTGCCGTGGCTGAACGACGACTTCGTCGGGTACCTGCTGATGGGTGCCGGTGTCGTCGTGTTCGTCGTGGGTCTCGTCCTGCTGCTGCGCCGCCGCTCCTCGATCGAGCGGACCCGCACCGTCGGCGACACGGGCGGCGCCTCGCGCGTGACCGAGCGACGCACCGACGCCGACCCGCTGTGAGCGACGGTCCCCGTCGTCCGGGTGGAGCGCCCCCTCCCCGGATGGCGGGGTCCACCTCGCCACGTGCGGAAGGCGCGAGGCACCCGGATCGATTGGCGAACCCACCGGGAAGCTGATAGAGTCGATCCTCGGTTCGGAAAGCCGAAAGGCCCCGGATCCGGAACGCACCTCTAGCTCAATCGGCAGAGCAACTGACTCTTAATCAGTGGGTTCAGGGTTCAAGTCCCTGGGGGTGCACCACACGGAAATCCCCGGTCAGACCCGAAAGGGTCGCCGGGGATTCGCGTTTCCACGGCGGGGTGACGCGATCCGCGCCCCCTCTCTCCGGCAGAGGGCTGCGCAGTGGAGCCGTCTCGCGGCGGAACGTTCCCGGACCGTGATATCGCGCCGGGTAGCCTTGAGCGGTGGACTCCCCCGATCCCGACTCCCCCGCCGCGTTCGATCCGAGCGACGACCTCGCGCTCGCCCTGCGCCTGGCGGACGCCGCCGATGCGCAGACGCTCGCGCGCTTCGACGCGGTCGACCTGGATGTGCGGCGCAAGGCGGATCGCACCCACGTGACCGAGGCCGATCTCGCCGCCGAGCGGGCGATCCGCGAGCTGCTGGCGGCCGAGCGGCCCGGCGACGGCATCTTCGGCGAGGAGTACGGCGAGGGCGACGCCGCCGCTCGCCGCTGGATCGTCGATCCCATCGACGGCACGGCCAACTACCTGCGCGGCGTCCCCGCCTGGGGCACCATGATCGCGCTCGAGGTCGACGGCGCCGTGCGCCTGGGCGTCGTGAGCATGCCCGCCATGGGGCGCCGCTGGTGGGCCGCCGAGGGAGCGGGCGCCTGGACGAGCGCGCCCGACGGCGCCCGCCGCATCGGCGTCTCGCGGGTCGACGCGCTCGAGGACGCCTCCATCAGCTTCCAGAGCCTCGCTCAGTGGCGCGACGCGGGCCGACTCGACGCGCTGCTCGCGCTGCAGTCGCGCGTCTGGCGCGATCGCGCCTACGGCGACGTCTGGTCGTACATGCTGCTGGCCGAGGGCCGGATCGAGTTCGTCGGCGAGTTCGACGTCAAGGAGTACGACATCGCCGCCGCCGCCGCGATCGTGCGCGAGGCGGGCGGCCGGTTCACCTCCTTCGAGGGCGACGAGACGATCGCCTCCGGGTCGGCGCTCGCCAGCAACGGCCTGCTGCACGACGCGATCCTGGGCGTGCTGCGGGGAGCGAGCACATGAGCCGCCGCCGAGCCGCGGCCGCACGCCGCGCCCTGCCCGTGCTCGTCGGCGTCGCGGCCGTCGCGATCGCGCTCGCGGGCTGCGCGCAGGACGCCCCGACCGCCCCCGCGCCGTCGACGCCGCCGCCGGCCACCGAGCAGCCGCAGGGCGCGGATCCGCAGGGCGACGAGCAGGGCGGGCAGCAGACGCCCGAGCCCGCTGCCGATCCGACGTGCGAGACGATCATCCCCGCCGAAGTCGTGGATCAGTTCGAGAGCGTGGGGTGGAGCGCCGAGCCGGAGGAGTTCCGGATCGGCGCGACCGTGGTGCCGGAGGGGATCCAGTGCGTGTGGGGCGACTACAGCGTCGCCACCGATCACGTGCAGATCTTCGGCTGGGCGCCCCTCGACGCCGAGACCGCGGCCACCCTGCAGGCCGAGCTGGAGACGCAGGGCTGGATCCGCGAGGAGCAGGACGGGGCCGTGTTCCTCACCGAGGACCCGGCCTACGCCATCGCCACGGACGACCAGGGCTACGGCATGACCTACGGCTTCGGCGACGGCTGGGTCACGCTCGCCGACACCAAGCAGAGCCTCGTGCTCGTCTCGTGGCCGCCCGCCTGACCGCCAGGCGGCTGCCCAGGCACCCCCATCACGTCATGGGGACGGCGTAAGATGCAGCCCGATCGCACCGACGTCGTCCCGAAAGGCGCACCGTGGCCGGGCTCATCCACATCCTCGTCCGTCAGGGGGCGCTGCCCCGCGAGCGCGCGCTGGAGCTCGCCGGCTCCGATCAGGAGGAGATGGCGCGCCTGCGCGCGCTGATCGAGACGGGCGAGCTCTCCGAGGAGGCCTTCGCCCAGGCCCGAGCGACGCAGTTCGGCGCCCCGTTCGTGCGGCTGGACGACGAGGCCACCCAGCCCGATCTGCTGCAGCGACTCTCGGCGTCGTTCGCGCACTCCAACGAGGTCGCGCCGCTCGCGGTGCGCGACGACGCGGGCGGCGAGCAGCGCCTCGTGCTCGCGATGGCCGACCCCGAGAACGTCATCGCCCTCGACGATGTGCGGGTGGCCTTCCGCATCCCCGTGGCGATCGTCGTGGCCACCGCGACCGACATCCACGCCTACATCGACAGGCACCGTCGCGCGGACGAGGAGCTCACCCAGCTGTCCACGAGCCTCGAGACGAGCGCGGAGGAGCCCGTCGACGACGGCTCGTTCGCCGTGTCGGGCGGGGTGGGCGAGGACGAGGACGCGCCCGTCGTGCGCTTCGTCAACCTCGTGCTCAGCCAGGCCATCCGCGACCGCGCGAGCGACATCCACATCGAGCCGGGCGCCGACCGCGTGCGGGTGCGCTGCCGCATCGACGGCGTGCTGCACGAGATGCCGAGCGCCCCGAAGGCGATCCAGAACGGCGTGATCTCGCGGCTGAAGGTCATGAGCGACATCGACATCTCGGAGCGGCGGATCCCCCAGGACGGCCGCATCTCGGTCACGCACGAGGGGCGGAAGGTCGACCTGCGCGTGGCGACCCTGCCCACGGTCTGGGGCGAGAAGATCGTCATGCGCATCCTCGATCAGGCCGGCGGCGTCGTCTCGCTCGAGAACCTCAACCTCTCGCCGCGCAACCTCGAGGTCTACCGCGCGTCGTACACGAAGCCCTACGGCATGATCCTCGTCACCGGGCCCACCGGATCGGGCAAGTCCACGACGCTGTACTCCACGGTGACGGAGCTCGCGCGGCCGGAGGTGAACGTCATCACGATCGAGGACCCCGTCGAGTACCGGATGTCGGGCATCAACCAGGTGCAGATCAACAACCAGGCGGGTCTGACCTTCGCGAACGCGCTTCGCGCCATCCTGCGCTCCGACCCCGACGTGATGCTCGTCGGCGAGATCCGCGACGCCGAGACGGCCAACATCGCGATCGAGTCGGCCCTCACCGGTCACCTCGTGCTCTCCACCCTGCACACCAACGACGCGCCGAGCGCCGTGACCCGCCTCATCGAGATGGGCGTGGAGCCGTTCCTCGTCGGCTCCGCCCTCGACGTCGTCGTCGCCCAGCGCCTCATCCGCAAGCTCTGCGAGCGTTGCAAGGAGCCCGTGGAGCTCGGCACGGCGGAGCTCGCCGCCAGCGGGTTCGCCCGGCCGGACGGCGACGACCGCCCGCTGTTCCGCCCCGTCGGCTGCCCGCACTGCGCCGACACGGGCTACCGCGGCCGCACGGCCGTGCACGAGGTGATGGCCGTGAGCGAGGAGATCGAGCGCCTCGCCGTGCAGCGGGCCTCGGGGACGGAGATCTCCCAGCTCGCCCGGAAGCAGGGCATGCGCACGCTGCGCGAGGACGGCTGGGAGAAGGCGCTCTCGGGCATCACGTCGGTGGAGGAGATCCTTCGAGTCGTCGCCTGAGCGGGCCGGTCCTTGCACCCGGTATACCGATTCATCCGGGTTTGTCGATATGTCCCCGGAGATTTCTCCCCGGGGACTGCTACCCATTCTGCTCGGGTAGCGGCAAGATTATGTGAGTGCATGAAGCTGCCGCCCCGACGGCGCTCGGCCCCGGACCCGAATCCGATGGTGCCGCGCGCGCCTTCACGATCCACGACGCCCTGAGGCGCCTGGTCGCCGACGGCGGGTCCGACCTGCACATCACGGTCGGGATCCCGCCGATGATGCGCCTGCACGGCGAGCTGCGCCCCATCCCCGGCGCGCCCGTGTGGATGCCGGAGGACACGCATCGCGAGATCCTCGGCCTGCTCACCCGCGATCAGCTCAACGCGTTCGAGAAGGAGCAGGAGCTCGACTTCGCGTACGCGGCGGGCGCCCGGTTCCGCGTGAACGTGTTCGTGCAGCGGGGATCGGTCGGCGCGGTGTTCCGCATGGTCCCTGTGAACATCAAGCCGCTCTCGGAGCTCGGCATGCCGCACACGCTCGCGCGCTTCGCCGAGCTGCCCCGCGGCCTCGTGCTCGTGACGGGCCCGACGGGCTCGGGCAAGTCGACCACCCTCGCGGCGATGATCGACCACATCAACCGCACCCGGTCCGAGCACATCATGACGATCGAGGACCCGATCGAGTTCCTGCACCGTCACAACCGCTCGATCGTGAACCAGCGCGAGGTGGGCAGCGACACGCTGAGCTTCCATCGCGCGCTGCGCCAGGTGCTGCGTCAGGATCCCGACGTCATCCTCATCGGCGAGCTGCGCGACCTCGACACGATCCAGGTCGCGCTCACGGCAGCCGAGACGGGGCACCTCGTCTTCGGCACGCTGCACACCCAGAGCGCGCCGCAGACGATCGACCGCATCATCGACGTCTTCCCGCCGCACCAGCAGTCGCAGGTGCGCACGCAGCTCGCCTCCACGCTGCGCGGCGTCGTCGCCCAGACCCTCATCCCCGACGCGTCGGGAACCGGCCGCGTCGCGGCCACCGAAGTGCTCGTGATGACGCCGGCCGTGGCGAACCTCATCCGCGAGGGCGAGATCCACCAGATCCCCGGTGTGCTCCAGTCCGGATCGGCGCACGGCATGCACACGCTCGACCAGAGCCTGGCCCAGCTCATCGACGCCGGGCGGATCACGTACGAGGCCGGTCTCGAGCGCGCCCAGGACCGCGACGGCTTCCACCAGCTCGCGCGGCGCTCGAACGTGGGTGTCGCCGGCGAGCCCGACTACGGCGACGAGTTCTCGCGCCGCGCCCTGAGGCGGCAGGCATGAGCACGGCGCAGATCAGCCAGGCCTTCGACTACGTCGCCACCGACGAGGCCGGCAAGCGCCGCCGGGGCACGATCGACGCGCCGAGCAAGGCCGCCGCGCTCGCGCGCGTGCGTGCCCAGGGTCTGACCCCCGTCTCGGTGACGGAGTCGAGCTTCCTCACCCGCGACATCGGCTTCTCGGGCTTCGAGCGGCGCATCCCGCTGCGGCAGGTGACGCTCGTGATCCGCCAGCTGGCGACGATGATCGACGCGGGCCTCACGCTCGTGCGCGGCCTGAACATCATCACGGCGCAGGTCGACGACGAGAAGCTGCGCGAGGTGCTGAAGGGCGTGCTCAAGGAGATCGAGCGGGGCAACGCGCTCTCCGACGCCTTCGCCAAGCGCCCTGACGTGTTCCCGCCGCTGCTCGTGCACCTCGTGCGCGCGGGCGAGGCCGGCGGCTTCCTCTCGCAGTCGCTGGAGTCGGCCGCGGAGGGCTTCGAGGCCGACCTGAAGATCCGCGACACCATGAAGTCGGCGATGACCTACCCGGTGATCGTGCTGTGCGTGGCGGTGCTCGCCGTGTTCGCGATGCTGACGTTCATCGTGCCGGTCTTCGAGGGCATGTACTCGGACCTGGGCGGCGAGCTGCCGATCCCCACGCAGGTGATGGTCGCGCTCTCCGACAACATGGTGTGGATCCTGCCCGTCGTGCTCGTGGCGACGCTGGCGGTGTGGCTGTGGTTCCGCCGCTACGGCGCGCAGGCCGAGGTGCGCATCGCGATCGACCGCGCCCGCTCGCGCATCCCCGTGCTCGGATCGTTCTTCCGCAAGGCCGCGATCGCGCGCTTCACGCGCACGCTGGCGACGACGATCGGCGCGGGCGTGCCGATCCTGCAGGCCCTGTCGATCGTGAAGCAGTCGGCCGACAGCGCGCTCGTCGAGGAGGCCGTCGGCCGCATCGCCGACGGCGTGCGCAAGGGCCGCTCGCTCGCGACGCTCATGGCCGGCGAGGAGGTGTTCCCGCCGCTCGTGACGCAGATGGTCGCGGTGGGCGAGGACACCGGCGCGCTCGACGCCATGCTGCAGCGCGTGGCCGAGTTCACCGACCGCGAGGTGCAGCTCACCGCCGAGCGGCTCACGGCCATGATCGAGCCGATCATGGTCGTCGTCGTCGGCGTGATCGTCGGCGGCATGATCCTCGCCATGTACCTGCCCATGTTCGGCATCTTCAGCCAGATGGGCGGCATGTAGTACCAGACCCCCACCCGTCCACCCCCGAGAGAAGACCGTCCGGACGCGGAGAGCTCCCCCCGGATCCGCCTCGGACACCCCCGGTCGCCCACGGCCGGAAACACCCCACCACCCCGATAAAGGAGCGAAACATGAAGAACATCCTCTCGGCGCTGATGCGCCGCCGCAGCGAGCTGCTCAAGAAGGACGAGAAGGGCTTCACCCTCGTCGAGCTGCTCGTCGTCGTCCTCATCATCGGCATCCTCGCCGCCGTCGCCATCCCGCTCGTGATGGGCTCGGTCGCGAACGCGGAGAAGGCCGCCGTGCAGTCGGCCGCCACGCAGGCGAAGTCGATCTTCGCGTCCGAGCTGTTCGACGACCCGAGCAACATCGCCGGCGCGATCTCCAAGGCCGCGCAGGAGATGACGACGGCGAAGGCCGACGGCAAGGGCGGCATCACTGTCACCGGTCCCGCCACCACGCCGACGGACCCGGACGCCGTCGAGTTCACCGCGACCGACGGCAAGTGGTCCTACACGACCGGCCAGGCCGGCGAACCGACGCCCAAGCCGTAGTCGCCACGGTGCCGGCGCTCGGATCATCCCGGGCGCCGGCACCACCCCTCCCCGCTCCATCCCTTCACACGGAATCAGGTGTCCCGAGTGCTCAAGGACGAACGCGGCTTCGGCGCTGCCGAGGCCCTCGTCGCGATGACGGTTCTCGCCGTCGTCGCGATGCTGTTCGCGCCCGCGCTCTACGTCAGCCTCAGGGCCGCCACCTCGTACAACGCCGTCACGACCGCCACCCAGGCCGTGTCCGAGCAGCTCTCCCCCGTCTCCGCGCGCGAGCTCGCGTGCAGCGAGATCCGCGCCTGGCTCGCCGAGACGCCGCCGCCCGTCGAGGACTCCCGCGGCACGGTCATCACGCTCACGCGCGCCGTGCAGGGCGCGGATCCCACGAACGATCCGGCCGCCATCGCGTGCGAGCCGGCATCCACCCTCACCGTGCGCGTCGAGGCCACCGCGCCCCGGCCCGACGGCTCCCCGCGCGTGCTCGCGTCGGCCACCGCCATCGTCCGCACGGGGGCGGCGCCGTGACCCGCCCCCTCCCCCGCGACGAGCGCGGCTTCACCCTCGTGGAGCTGCTCGTCTTCTGCGTCGTGCTGGGGATGGTGCTGATCGCGGGCGTCTCGCTGCTCCTCAGCGCTTACCGCGGCTCCGCCCTCGTTACCGGCACCTCCGAGTCCGTCATGGAGGGCCAGAACGCCGCCCGCACCATCTCGGGCAGCGTGCGCGACGCGACCCACATCACCGTCTCCGACACCGGCGACTTCCTCGCGACGGCCGCCGGCCCCGAGGGCGACCGCGAGTGCCGCGCCTGGTTCGTGTGGGACGATCCGGCCGACGAGCCCGACGCCGGCGCCACGCTGTACGCCCGCCTGTCGCCGAGCCCCATCGACGAACCCGCCGCCGAGAACCCCGACCTGGGCGACTGGTTCGCCCTCGCCACCCACGTGCGGCCGGACGGCGACCTCGGCGTCTTCAGCCTCGTCGACCGCGACGCGCCACCGGAGGTCCGCGACCTCGTGCCCGATTTCGCGAGCAAGCCGGGCGAGCAGGGCGTGCTCGTGCGCTTCGGCGTCGGCGCCGCCCGCAACGCGGCGTTCAGCACGTCCGATCCCACCGTCATCCACACCTACGCCACGCCGCGTCTCGCGAAGAAGGGCGACAACCCATGCGCCTGACACCCACCCGCCTGATGCGCCGCCTGCGCCGCGACGCCCGCGGCTCCGCGCTCATCCCCGCCATCGGCATCGCGATGGTCACGCTCGTGATCGCCGCCACCCTCACGGCCGCCACGATGACGTCGCTGAGCCGCACCGACGACACGCGCGACGTCGTCACCGCCGGCTTCGCCGCCGAGGCCGGCGTCGCCGTGGCGCAGCACGCCCTCGCCGCGGGCTGCACGACGGCGACGGACGCCAACGACACCGAGCCGTTCTACCGCGCCGTGATCCTGCGCACGACCGCGAGCGGCGAGCAGGCCGGCTGCCCCGCGGCGGGAGAGCCCTACCGCATCGTGTCCACCGGCTACGCCGACGCCCGCGACTTCGAGGCGCGCACCGGGGGCCGCACGGTCGAGGCGCGCTACGCGGTGGAGGTGACGGGCCCGACGCTCGTGCCGAGCGGCCCGGCCATCTACGCCTACAGCGGGTCAGCCTTCGGCGGATCCGGCAAGCTCGTGGCGCTCGGCGGCACCGAGAGCCACCTTCCCGAGGTGCACGTGCACGAGGGCGATGTGACGTGCGACGGCGGGTCCCAGGGCGACGTCAGCTGGGTCGTCAACGGAAATCTCACCGTCGCCGGCGGGTGCGGGATGACCGGCCGGGCCTTCGTCTCGGGATCCGTGTCGGTCAGCGGCGGCGGGGCCGTCATCGGCGCCGACCTCGTGGCCCGCGACGTGACGATCACCGGCAGCGGCCGCGTGGGCGGGAGCATCTGGGTCAGCGACTTCGCTCACCTCGAGAACGGCAGCGTCGGCGGCAACGTCGTCGCGAACGACGTCACGATGAAGGACATCACCATCAGCGGGAGCGTTTGGGCCCGCGGCGACCTCACGACAGGGTGGACGGGACGCATTCACACGAACGCCATCGTGGGTGACGATCTGAACTTCCTCGGCGTCGGCATCGGGAAGGACAACGGGGCGGACGGCAACGTCTGGGTGAGCGGGACGGCGAATCTGGACTCGAGTGCGAAGAGCCGCAAGAGCTTCATCAAGGGCGAGCTGCGCGCCGCCGAGATCAAGGGCGATGCCAAGAACTATCCAGCGCGTTACACCGTCGGACCTCCGAGCGATGTGCCGCCCGAGCCCACGCACGGCCCCGTGCCCGAGGTCGCCGACTGGATCGACTTCCCCTACGACCCGGAGCTCTGGTCCGGATTCACCGAGGTCGAGGTTGCAGCGCCCTGCGGCGCCCCCGAACTTCGCGCCGCCATCGCCGCCGGTGGCGGCCTGCCCACGCTCCTCGACGCCCGCAACTGCCCCTCGGGGGTGAACCTGGGCGGCGGCACGGACAACGTGATCTCCCTCCCCGCCGACCTCGCGATCTACGCGAAGAACTTCAGGCTGGACGGCAGCGCCGGTTTCACCGCTTCGGGCGACCGCCGGGTGTGGCTGATCAACGCCGATGAGACGGCCGACGGCCGCCCCACGTGCGGCGGGGAGACGATCGCGGCGGGTGGCTCCTTCACGTTCACCAACGTGACCACGATGATGTACTCCCCCTGTGATGTCAGCGTCGCGTCGGGGCTGAGCATCACCGGCCAGATCTTCGCCGCCGGCGTCTCGGTCGCCGGTGATGCCACCCTCACGTACGTCCCGTCCGGCCTGCCGGGCGTCGACCTGGGCGACGGCACGAGCACGGGCCCCACGGTGACGCCGCCGGAGCTCACCTCGTACCGGGACACGTCCGAGTCGGCCGAGAGGTGGTTCTGATGCTCCCGGTCGTCTCCGCGGGCGTGGGGGCGTTCGGCCTCGCGATCGGGTCGTTCCTCAACGTCGTCGCGCACCGCGTGCCGGCGGGGCGCTCCATCGTCTCGCCCCCGAGCGCGTGCCCGCAGTGCGGGCACCGCATCCGCGCGCGCGACAACGTGCCCGTGCTCTCGTGGCTCGTGCTGCGCGGCCGCTGCCGCGACTGCGGCGCGCCGATCTCGCCGCGCTACCCCGTGGTCGAGGCCGTCACCGGCGCGCTCTTCGCCGCCGTGGCGCTCCGCTTCACCCCGGAGATCCTCGCCGCCGGCTCGGCGGCCGAGGCGGCCTCCGCGGCCCTCGTGCTCGTCGCCTTCCTCGCGCTCGCCGCCTTCGGCGTGGCCCTGGCGGCCATCGACCTCGACACCGCGCGCCTGCCGAACGCCCTCGTGCTGCCCCTCGCCGCGACGGGCGCCGTGCTGCTGACCGCGGCCGCGGCGCTGAGCGGGGACGGGGCGGCACTGGGGCGCGCCGGGCTCGGCGCCGCCGCGCTCTTCGTCGCGTACGGCGCCGTGTGGCTCATCCGGCCCGACGCGATGGGCGGCGGCGACGTCAAGCTCGCGCTGGGACTCGGTCTCTTCCTCGGCTGGTCGGGATGGGGCGCGCTCGCCGTCGGCACGATCTCGGCGTTCGCCCTCGGCGCCGTCGTGGGGCTGTCTCTGATGGCCGCCGGGCGCGTGGATCGCGGCGGCGGCATCCCCTTCGGCCCGTGGATGATCGCCGGCGCGTGGATCGGCGTCTTCGCCGGGCGGCCCGTGGCGGACTGGTACGTCGGGCTCTTCGGACTGGCATGAACGGAAAGGAACGACCGTGGCGAAAGTGATCGGCGTCGACTTCGACAGCGAATCGGTGCGCGCCGCCGAGGTGTCGGGCGTGGGCAAGGGCAGCCCGCGCGTCGAGCGCTACGGCGAGGTGCCGCTGCCCACCGGCGCGGTGGTGAACGGCGAGGTGATCGAGCCGAACACCGTCGCGGATGCGCTGCGCACCCTGTGGGCGACGCAGCGGTTCTCCACCCGCGCGGTCGCGCTCGGAGTCGGCAGCCAGCGCGTCATCGCCCGCCCCCTCACCGTCGACGACGGCACACGCGAGATGGTGCGGGCCGGGCTGCCGATCCACGCCGAGGCGATGCTGCCCTTCCCCGCCGACGAGGCGCTCATGGACTTCTACCCCATCGAGCGGCCCGAGGGGCAGCCGGGCAAGGTGCGCGGGCTGCTCGTCGCGGCGGCCCGCGACGCGATCGACGACAACGTGCGCACGCTGCGGCGCGCGCGCCTGCTGCCCGACTCCGTCGACCTCGTCGCGTTCGCCCTGGCCCGCACGCACCTGCGCGATGCGGAGGGCACGGTCGCGCTCGTCGAGATCGGCGCGTCGGCGACGAACGTGCTCATCGCCGTCGACTCGATCCCGCAGTTCCTGCGCATCATCCCGAGCGGGATCGACGAGATGCTGCGCAACCTGTCGACGATCACCGGCCTGCCCGAGGAGGAGCTGGCCGGCCCCGTGCGATCCGGATCGTTCGCCGACGCGCAGGCGCTCGCCGACGCGACGGCGTCGCTCATCAACAGCATCGCCAACACCCTCGACTACTACGCCAACAGCATGGGCGATGCGGGCGCGGAGCAGATCCTGCTCGCGGGGCGCGGTGGCCGCATGCCGCACACCCTCGAGCAGCTGCAGGCGCGCACGCGCCGCCCCGTGACGCTCGCCGACCCGCTCGCGGGCGTGCGGCTGGGCAAGAACGTGGATCCGCATGCCATCGCCAACGGCTCACCCGGCGTGGCGATCGGCCTGGCCCTGGGAGGTGCCGCATGAGCGTGGACGAGCTGGCGGACGCGCGGGGAGCGTCCGGAGACGATGCGGATCGCGCCGGCACGGGCGCTGCCCCGCTCCGGCGACGGCGCACCTCCTCCGACACGGCCCTGCTGCCGGACCTCACGCTCGAGGAGCCCGACGCGACCCCCACGACGGCGCTCGGGAAGGCGGGCGCGAAGCCGACGGCGAAGGCCCCGAAGTCGAAGCCGAAGGCGCCGAAGTCGAAGGCGAAGGCGAAGCCGGCGCGCACGACGCCGGCCACCAAGCCGCGGCGCGGGCAGCTCGTCATCGGCGCCGTCCCGCGCGCCGACCTGCTGCCGCCCGAGCTGCGTCGTCAGCGTGAGGGTCGCCGCGCGCGCGACGGCGCGCTCGTGGTCGTGCTCGGCGCAGCGCTGCTGCTGGCTCTGGGCGTGGGAGGGGCGACCGCGTGGGCGGGCATCCAGACGACCGCCAGGGACCGCTCCCAGGCGCTCACGACCGACCTGACCGAGCAGCAGCTGCAGTTCGGCGACGCGAACACGTTGCTCGCCGATATCCACAAGACCGAGGACGCCCTCGAGGAGGCGGCCGCGACCGACGTCCTCTGGGCGCAGCTGCTGACCGATCTGCAGGCGGCGCTTCCGTCCGACGCGGGCATCTCCTCGCTGACGATCGACGCGCCCACTCCGGGTGAGGACCTCCCCGAGCCGACGGGAGTGCTGCAGGCCGGCGCGCGCGCGGCCACCGTCCAGGTCGTCGCGCACACGTCGTCGGCCCCCGACATCGCCGAGTGGCTGCGCCGCATCGCGCAGATCGAGGGCGTCGTGTACACCGCGCCGCGCACGAGCGAGCCCCTCGACGGGGGCGGCTACCGCGTCGAGCTGACGTTCGACCTCGGGCCGGAGCGCCTGCGCGCCGCGGGCGACGACGTGGTCGGCGCCGACGACCCCGCCGAGACCGCCGAACCGGCCGGATCGACCGAGGGCGGCGACACCGACAGCGGGGCCGACACCACCGAGGAGGACACGGAATGATGGACCGGGTGCGGGTGACCTACCTGCTCGGCGCGATCCTCGCGATCGCGATCCTCGTGGTGGGCTTCGTCGTCGGCATCAAGCCGATGCTCGACCAGGCCGATGCGGCCGCCGCCGAGCAGGCGCGCATCGCCGAGACGAACAAGGCCCTCGCGCTGCGCCTGGCGGAGCTGCGGCGCACGCAGAGCGCGCTCGAGGAGCATCAGGCGGATCTCGACGAGCTCCGCCGAGAGCTGCCGTCGTCGAGCGAGTACGACGTGTACATCGAGCAGCTCGACGCCACGGCGATGACGTCCGGGGCCGGCGTGGCGCTGAACCGGCTCACCTTCGGGGATGCGGCCCTCGCGGGCGGCGAGGGCGACGAGGCATCGGCGGGTGCCGACGCCGCGGATTCGGCCGAGGACGCCGCGGCCGCGGCCGTCGGCGCGCAGGCGGGCGTGCTGCTCTCGGTGCCCGTCTCGATCGATGTCGCGGGCAGCGGGCCGGACGTGCGCACGTTCATCGACCGGCTGCAGCACGGCGACCGGTACACGCTCGTGACCGATGTGACGATGTCGGCCGCGGGCGACCGGGGCGACATCATGACCGCCGAGACCACCGCCACGATCGAGGGGCTCATCTGGATCCTGCCGCAGTGATCGCGACGTGACCTCGCCGGCCCCCTCCGCATGCCATCCTGAAGGCGATGCCTGACGCGATCGTGGTGGGGGCCGGCCCGAACGGGCTCGCGGCCGCGGTGACGCTCGCGCGCGCGGGCCTCGCGGTCGAGGTGCACGAGCGCGCCGACGCGGTGGGCGGCGCGGCCCGCACCCGCGAGGCCGACGGCTACCGGCACGACATGGGCGCCGCCGTGCACCCGATGGCGCTGGGCTCGCCGTTCTTCCGGGCGTTCGGGCTGGCCGAGCGCGTCGCGTTCGCGGTGCCGGACGTCTCGTACGCACACCCGCTGCCGGGTGGACGCACGGGAGCGGCCTTCCGCTCGCTCGATGCGACCGTCGACGCCCTCGGGAACGACGGCCGCGCGTGGCGTCGCACGCTCGGCCCGCTCGTGGACCGGATCGACGAGGTCTCGGAGGCCAGCGGCGGCGTGCTGCTGCCCCGCTTCGGCGCCCTGCGCGGTTTCGCCGCGCTCGGCGTGGCCGCCGCGCCCCACCTGCTCGGTCTGACGGGCACCCTCTTCCGCGGCGCGACCGCGCCCGCCCTGCTCGCCGGGGTCTTCGCGCACGGCGTCACGCCGATCCCCCGACTGGCGTCGGTCGGCGCCGGCCTCACGCTCGCCGCGCACGCGCATGCGCGGGGGTGGCCGATCCCGCACGGCGGCTCGCAGGCGATCGCCGACGCCCTCGCCGCGGATCTGCTCGCGCACGGCGGCGTCATCCGCACGGGCTCGCCGGTCGACGATCTGCGCGACCTTCCGCCCGCCCGCGCGATCCTGCTCGACCTCGTGCCGCGCGACGTGCTGCGCGTCGCCGCGCCCCGGCTGCCCGCTCGCTATGGGCGCGCACTGCGCCGCTGGCGGCACGGCGCCGCCGCCTACAAGGTGGACTTCGCGCTGTCCGCCCCGATCCCGTGGCGCGACGACGCCGTGCGGCGGGCCGGCACCGTGCATCTGGGCGGGACGCTCCGCGAGATCGCGCGCGCCGAGGCCGCCGTGGCGGCCGGCCGCCTGCCCGAGCGGCCCTTCGTGCTGCTCTCCCAGCCCTCGCTGTTCGATGCAGGGCGCGCGCCCGCCGGCCACCACACGGCGTGGGCCTATGCCCACGTGCCGCATGGCTGGGACGGCGACGGGGCCGCCCTCATCGACCGCGCGATCGAGGAGCACGCGCCCGGCTTCCGCGACGTCGTCCTCGCGCGCACCGCCACCGGCCCCGGCGCCCTGGAGGCACTCGATCCGAACCTCGTCGGCGGCGACATCGGCGGCGGCGCCATGACGACGCTGCAGACGCTCGCGCGCCCCGTGGCCGGCTACGCCCCCTGGCGCACGCCCGTGCCGGGCCTGTACCTGTGCTCGTCGTCGACCGCCCCGGGCGGAGGGGTGCACGGCATGAGCGGCTGGAACGCCGCCCGCCTGGCCCTGCGCGACGTGTTCGACCTCCCCGCGCCCGATCTGGGCCCGCGACCGCAGGAAGGGTGAGACCGATGGAACTCGACGCTCCCCGCAAGCCCGGAGTGGCACGGATCGTGCTCGGCATCCTCGCGATCTGCCCCCTGTCCCCCGCGGTCGGCATCATGCCGTTCGTGATCTTCGTGTTCGGCGGTGGCGGCTGGGACGCGTTCGTGGCGCAGAACGGCGCCGCGCTGGTCGTCTTCCCGATCATCGGGGTGGCCGTGCTCGTCGCCGGCATCGTGATGATCGTGACCGGCGTGCGCAATCGCCGCGCCTGGGACCGTGCGCACCGGCCGGCCTGGCGGGCCTGAAACGACGAAGAGACCGCCCCGGAGGGCGGTCTCTTCGATGACACAGGTGCGATGCGGTCTGTGGAGCTGGGGGGAATCGAACCCCCGTCCAGCGCTGAGTCTCTGGGGCTTCTCCGGGCGCAGTCTGTGGAGGCGTTCTGCTCGGCTCCGACCTTCAGCACAGACACATAGGTCGACGAGCCCAGTCGAGGAAGAGTCCCGCGTGACGTCCCGACACCGTCACGCAGCAAGATCCCTAGATGACGCCAGAATCCGTGTCGGGATCACCCACGGTCTGACGGACTATCGGGCTCGCTTAGGCAGCGAGGGCGAAGTCAGTGCGCTTAGCGTTGGCACTTATTGTTTTTGCAGGGGGCGTTTACGAGATAACCCTGCATCCTCGGCCCGCTTCTCGCAGATTCACAAGCACTGTCGAAACCGATCAGCCCCGTGGATCCTTCTCGCGAAGGGAACCGCATATCGCACGCTGTGGAGTTGTCACCGCACCGAGGTGCGCTGCCGGCGCCTCTCGGCGCGTGTGCCCCGGCGAGCCGGGTCTCGGATACATCCGAGCATCACAGACTACAACGCATCGCGCCACCGCGCCATTCCGACGTATTCCGGATCGGGTCCCTGGACACCGGAGGGCGATCGCACGCCGGTGCGCGGGATCGCCGGGGCCCTGCGATACCCTCGGCCCAGCGGCACGCGACGAAGGGAGCCCGACGTGGGCGATGTCATCATCTCGGTGCGGGGCACGGCCCAGCGCCGGGTCACGCCGGAGCTCGCGGTGGTGAGCGTGCAGGTGCGCGCCGACGGGGCGGACCGCGCGACGGTCACCCGTCGGGTGGCGCAGTCCTCCGACGTCGTGCGCACTCGCCTGACCTCGCTGGAGGAGGGCGAGCGGCTCGTCCGCTGGTCGAGCGAGCGCGCGTACTTCTGGTCGAACCGACCGTGGAACAAGGACGGCAGGCAGCTTCCCCCCGTCCACCACGGCACGGTGGCGTTCCGCGCGACGTTCGACGACTTCGCCGAGCTCTCGGGCTGGATCGGCGAGCTCGCCGAGATGGACGAGATCCAGGTCGACGGGGTCAGCTGGCGGCTCGCCGACGACACGCGCTCGCGCGTCGAGCGGGAGACGGCGGCCGAGGCCGTGGGCGTCGCCCTCGAGCGGGCGAGGGCGTATGCCGACGCCCTCGGGTACGGCGAGGTGACCCCGGTCGAGATCGCCGACAACGACATGCTCTCGCGCGACGCGCCGCAGCCCTTCGCGAGCGCGATGATGGCGCGCGGCGCCGCGGCCGCTGCTCCCCCGCCGGTCGAGCTGGAGCCCGAGGACATCGTCGTCTCGGCCACCGTCGAGGGTCGATTCTCGGCGCGGTCATGAGCGGGATCGGCGGCGCCTCGCCGATCGCCGATCGGCTGGCGCGGATGATCCGCATCCCCACCGTCAGCGCGGATCACGCCGACCGCGGACGCTCCCGCTTCGAGGAGTTCGCGTCGCTGCTGGAGGAGCTCTACCCGCTCGCGCACACGCGCCTCGAGCGCGAGCGGATCGGCGAGCTCGGGCTGCTGTACCGGTGGCGCGGCGCGAGCGATCGCGATCCGCTCGTGCTCATGGCGCACGTCGACGTCGTTCCCGCCCGAGAGGGCGAGGGATGGAGCGTGCCGCCGTTCGAGGGCCGCGTCGCCGACGGACGGGTGTGGGGCCGCGGCGCGCTGGACGACAAGGGCCCGCTGCTCGTCGTCCTCGAGGCGGTCGAGCACCTGCTGGCGGCGGGCTTCTCCCCCGCCCGCGACGTCTATCTGTCGTTCGGCGGCGACGAGGAGGTCTTCGGCGGCGCGGCCGAGGAGATCGCGCGCACGCTGGCCGAGCGCGGCGTCGCCCCGTGGCTCGTGCTCGACGAGGGCGGCGCCGTCGTCGACGCGCCGCTGCCCTTCGTGCCGGGGCGAGCGGCCATGATCGGCCTCGGCGAGAAGGGCATCGTGACGCTGCGCCTGCGGGTGCGGGGCGACGGCGGGCACGCGTCGGCCCCGCGCGGCGACACCGCGATCTCGCGCCTGGCGCGCGCGGTCGAGCGCCTCGACGCGGCGACCTTCCCGCCCCGCGCGCCGGCGACCGTCGCGCGCATGCTCGGCGTGCTCGGCGCCCGCGCGACCGGTCCTGCCGGGCTCGGCGTGCGCCTGCTGGCCCGGTTCCCGCGCCTGGCCGGCCCGGTCCTCGCCCGCATGGGCGCCGAGCCGGCGGCGCTCGTGCGCACGACGATCGCCGCGACCAGGCAGTCCGGCGGCAGCGCCGACAACGTGCTGCCCGCCGAGGCGACCGCCACGTTCAACCTGCGCCTCGTTCCCGGCGACACGGTCGGCTCCGTCATCGGGCGCGTGCGCCGTCGGATCCGCGATCCCCGCGTGACGGTCGAGCTGGTGGACGGCAGCGACCCGTCGCCCGAGTCCCCCGCCGACGGTCCCGCCTTCGACGCGCTGCGCGCCGCCGCCGAAGCGGCGTTCCCCGACGCTCTCGTCGTGCCGTACCTCATGATGCAGGCCAGCGACGCCCGTCACTTCCACCGGCGCTGGCCGGCGGTGTACCGCTTCGCGCCGCTGGAGATGTCGGCGACCCAGCGGGCCTCGATCCACGGCCCCGACGAGCACGTCGAGATCGCCTCGCTCGAGCGCGGCCGCGACTTCCACGTCGCCCTCATCCGGGGGCTGTCGTGAGCGCCGCCCGCACGCGGCTGGGACCGCTCGTCGGCATCGTCGGCTTCCTCGCGTTCGTGGAGTTCACGAGCGGCATCATCCAGGGCTACTACACGCCCATGCTCACGGACATCGCGCGGCACCTGGGCGTGCACGACGCCGACGTGAACTGGCTCGAGGGCTCGCAGCTCATGCTCTCGGCGCTCGTGGTGCCCGCGTTCGCGAAGCTCGGCGACATGATCGGGCACAAGCGCATGCTGCTCATCTCGACGGCGCTGACCGCCGCCGCCTCGCTCGCGCTGCCGTTCACCGACGCGTTCGGCGTGTTCCTCGTCGCGTGGGCCCTGCAGGGCTTCTACGTGGTGTGGCTGCCGCTCGAGGTGGCGCTCATCTGGTCGCGGGCGCGAGCGGTCGTGGCGCGCACGGGCGAGGGATCCGCGTCCGTGCTCACGGCGCGGGCGGCCGGCATCCTCGTGGCCGCGCTCGAGGGCGGCGCCATCGTCGGCGCGCTCGCGGGCGGCGCGCTCGTCGACGCGATCCCGCTGTGGATCGTGCTGCTCGTCCCCGCCGTCGCCGTCGTGGCGTGCTTCTTCGTCATCCTCTTCGGCGTCACGGAATCGCCGTACCCGGCCGGCGGGCGCTTCGACACCACCGGCCTCGTGCTCGTCTCGCTCGCCCTCCTCGCGATCACGGGCGGGCTGAGTCTGCTGCGGCTGGGCGGCGTGGGCGACGCCCTCGCCTGGGGCGTGCTGGCCGTCGGCGCCCTGCTGCTCGTGCCGTTCGCGCGGTGGGAGCTGCGCCAGGACGACCCGCTGATCGACGTGCGCATGTTCCGCGACCCCGCCCTGTGGCCGGTCTTCCTCACCGCCGGCCTGTTCGGCGTGAGCGTGCTCGGCGCCCAGGCGCCCCTGTCGACCTTCGCGCGGACCGATCCGGAGGTCTACGGCTACGGGCTCGGCACCGCCGGATTCACGACCTCGCTGCTGATCGGGTTCTACCTGATCGCCATGATCATGGGCGCGCTGACCTACCCGCTGGTCGCGCGCCTCATCACGCCGCGCACCGCCCTCGTGCTGGCGGCACTGTGCGTGGGCGTCGGCTTCCTGCTGTTCCTGCCCTCCCACGCCACGTACCTGCAGGTCACGGCCAACATGCTCCTGGTGGGCCTCGGCTCGGGCGCCCTCGTCGCGGCACTGCCCGCCGCGGCGGCGGCCGCCGCACCGCACACGCAGACCGGCGTCGCGACGGGACTGACCAATTCCGTCAAGACCGTCGGCGGCGCCGTGGCCTCGTGCGTCTTCGGCATCGCGCTGCTGAACGGAGCCACCGGCGCCGCCGGGGGCACGGCCGGTTCGTTCGCCGGCTATGTGACCGTGTGGCTCGTGTGCGGCGTGACCGCCCTCGCGGCGGCCGGCGCGCTGCTCCTCGTGCCCCGGCAGGCGTTCACCGACGCGCGGGCCGACGTCCCCGTCGCCTGAGCACCGACACCGGGTCGGAACGCCGAGGGCCCGGATCCGTGTGGATCCGGGCCCTCGTGCGAGGCTGCGTTGCGCGTCAGCGGGCGAAGTTGCCGCGGTAGTACTCGTACACCCAGCCGACGATCGAGACGGCCAGCAGCGCGACCGCGAACGGCAGCAGGAAGATGCCGACCGCGAGCGACAGCGCGCCGAGCGCCGCGGCGCCCGCGAGCATGATGGGCCACCACGACCACGGGCTGAACTCGCCCAGCTCGGTCTCGCCGTCGTCGATGTCGGCGTCGAGGCGGTCCTCCGGCAGCTCCACGCCCTTCTGGCCGCGGTGCACGAGCTGCACGTAGAAGGCGACGAGCGCCGACATGAACGCCGAGAACAGCAGCGCCGTGCCGCCCGTCCAGTCCACCGCCTGGTACCAGGGCAGGCCGCGCGGGTTGTCGAGCAGGTCCCAGATCGCGTAGACCGAGAACGCGAGGGCGAAGAAGGCTGTCAGCAGCCACCAGATGACGACGTTGGAGCGCATGGCCTTACTTCACCTCTCCGTCGGACAGATCCACCGTGGGCGCGTCGGGCGCGTCCTTCGCCGGGCCCACGCCCACCGGGACGGGCGCCTCGCCGTGGTTCAGGTCGAACGCGGGGCGCTCGCTGCGGATGCGCGGGATCGACGTGAAGTTGTGGCGCGGCGGCGGGCAGCTGGTGGCCCATTCGAGCGATCCGCCGTAGCCCCACGGGTCGTTGACCGTGACCTTCGGCGCCTTGCGGGCGGTGATCCACACGTTCAGGAAGAACGGGATGAGCGAGGCGCCCAGGATGACCGCACCGATGGTGGACAGCTGGTTCTGCCAGGTCCAGCCGTCGGCCTCCGAGTAGTCGGCGTAGCGGCGCACCATGCCGTCCACGCCCAGCCAGTGCTGGATGAGGAAGGTCATGTGGAAGCCGATGAACAGCATCCAGAAGTGCACGTAGCCGAGCCGCTCGTTCAGCATGCGACCCGTCCACTTCGGCCACCAGAAGTAGAACCCGGCGAACATCGCGAACACGACCGTGCCGAACACCACGTAGTGGAAGTGCGCCACCACGAAGTACGAGTCGGACAGCTGGAAGTCCAGCGGCGGCGAGGCGAGGATGACGCCGGTCAGACCGCCGAAGACGAACGACACGAGGAAGCCGAGCGCGAACACCATGGGCGTCTCGAACGTGATCGAGCCGCGCCACATCGTGCCGATCCAGTTGAAGATCTTCACGCCCGTCGGCACCGCGATGAGCATCGTCATGAGCGCGAAGAACGGCAGCAGCACCGCGCCCGTGACGTACATGTGGTGCGCCCAGACCGACACCGACAGCGCGGCGATCGCGATGGTCGCGTACACGAGCGTCTTGTAGCCGAAGATCGGTTTGCGGCTGAAGACCGGGAAGATCTCCGACACGATGCCGAAGAACGGCAGCGCGATGATGTACACCTCGGGGTGGCCGAAGAACCAGAACAGGTGCTGCCACAGCAGCACGCCGCCGTTGGCCGGGTCGTAGATGTGCGCGCCGAGGACGCGGTCGGCGGCGGCCGCGAGGATCGCGGCGGCGAGCACGGGGAACGCGATGAGGATGAGCAGGCTCGTGATGAGCGTGTTCCACGTGAAGATCGGCATGCGCCACATCGTCATGCCGGGCGCACGCATCGTGATGATCGTCGTGATGAAATTCACCGCGCCGAAGATGGTTCCGAAGCCCGAGATGCCGAGGCCCAGCATCCACATGTTGCCGCCGAACCCTGGTGTGAACGACGCATTGGCGAGCGGCTGATACGCGAACCAGCCGAACGACGCGGCGCCCTGCGGGGTGAGGAAGCCGGCCACGGCGATGAGCGAGCCGAACGCGAACAGCCAGAAGGCGAAGGCGTTCAGGCGCGGGAACGCCACGTCGGGCGCGCCGATCTGCAGCGGCAGGATGACGTTGGCGAAGCCCGCGAACAGCGGCGTCGCGAACATCAGCAGCATCACGGTGCCGTGCATCGTGAACAGCTGGTTGTACTGCTCCTTGGTCGGGATGATCTGCATGCCCGGCGCGAACAGCTCGGCGCGGATCAGCAGTGCCATGACGCCGCCGAGGCAGAAGAACAGCATCGACGCGATGAGGTACATGTACCCGATCGTCTTGTGGTCGGTGGAGGTGATCCACTTGACCACGATGTTGCCCTTCTGCTCGACGCGGGATCCGCTGAGCAGGGCGGCCTGTCGGGCCGGCAGGACGGGAGTCTGCTCCTGAAGGGTGCTCGTCGCCATGGTGCTCAGTGGCTCTCTTCCTCGTCGTCGCTCTGCGCGCCGGTGCCCGGCGCGTTGCCCAGGCGGTCGTACGCCTCGTTGATGTCGCCGGTCTGGCCCTTGGCCTCGAGCTCGTCGAGGTACGCCTCGTACTCGGCCTCGCTCACGACCTCGACGTTGAACAGCATCATCGAGTGGTACTCGCCGCACAGCTCGGCGCACTTGCCGGCGTACGTGCCCTCGCGGGTGGGAATGAAGGACCACGAGTTGTCGTGGCCGATGTACATGTCCTTCTTGTACAGGAAGTCGATGATCCAGAACGAGTGGATGACATCACGCGACTCGAGGTCGATCGTCACCTTCTTGTCGACCGGCAGCACGAGCGTCGGCAGCTGCTCCTGATCGATGTTGCCGTTCGCGTCGGGCTGCGCCTGGATGCCCATCGTCCACACGGCGTCGGAGTTGTCCTCCTCGTCGCCGTCGTACTGGAAGTCCCACGCCCACTGCTTGGCGATCGCGGTGATCTCCACGTCGACCTCGTCCTCGGCCCAGGGCGTCTCGACCTTGGTCTGCTCGCGCGCCGTGAAGGCGAACAGGCCGAGCACCAGGATGAGCGGCACCGTCGTGAAGAAGATCTCGATCGGCATGTTGTACCGCAGCTGCACCGGCAGGCCCGTCTGGCCCTTGCGTCGGCGGTAGACGATCATCGCCCAGAGCATGAGGCCCCAGGTGATGAGGCCCACGACGAGCGCGGCGATCCACGACCCGACCCAGAGCGAGGCGATTCCCTCGGTCTGGTTGGTGGTGGCAGGCCCGTCCTCCACGAAGCCGGGGAGGTAGCCGTGCAGCTCCGTGGGCGAGCACGCGGCGAGCGTGGCGACGGTGGCTGCGGCGACGGGGATCGCTGCCCAGCGGATGCGGCGTTTCGAGGGCACGAATTCACCTTTCGAACGTGGATGGGGCACCTGCCAGTCTAGGGCAAGCGCACACGGGATTCCGGCCACACTCCCAGCGGGGCGCCCTCGCGCGTGGCGTGCTGCGGGTACGCCGAACGGCCCCGCAGCGGTGGTGGCGGGGCCGTTCGCAGGGCGGATCAGTGGAAGCTGTCGCCGCAGGCGCAGGAGCCCGAGGCGTTGGGGTTGTCGATCGTGAACCCCTGCTCCGAGATCGTGTCCTTGAAGTCGATCTTCGCGCCGTCGAGGTACGGCACCGACATGTTGTCGACGATCACCTCGACGCCGTCGAAGTCGACGGTCTCGTCGCCCTCGAGGTAGCGCTCGTCGAAGTAGAGCTGGTAGATGAGGCCGGAGCAGCCGCCGGGCTGCACGGCGACGCGCAGGCGCAGGTCGTCGCGGCCCTCCTGCTCGAGCAGGCTCTTCACCTTGGCGGCGGCCGCCTCGGTGAGGCCCACGCCGTGGGCGGGGGCGGCGGTGTCGGCGGTCAGGGTCGTGTCGGTCATGACGCTCTCCTCCTATCGGGCCCCGCCGACGGACGGCACGGGGCGAGCTTGTTCGATTCTAACCGCGGCGGCGGCGGATGGCGCCGCGCGGCCGCCGTCTTGCTCGGCGGCTCAGGCCTCGCGGGCGTTCATGCGCCCGAGCAGCAGCGTCTCGCTGATCACGGCGTGTCGGAACGTGTCGAGGTGCAGCGACTCGTTCGGGCTGTGCGCGCGCGAGTGCGGGTCCTCCACGCCCGTCACGAGGATCTGCGCGCCCGGGTAGCGCTGCACGAGATCGGCGATGAACGGGATCGATCCGCCCACGCCGTAGTCCACGGGATCCTTGCCGTAGCCGTCGCGCATCGCGTCGCGCGCCGCCTGCACGGCCCATCCGCTCGTGTCGACGAGGAAGCCGTCGCCGCAGTCGACCTCGCCGAAGGTGAGCTGCGCGCCGAAGGCGTTGTGCGCCTCGAGGTGCGCCTTGATGGCCTCGTAGGCGGCCCGCGCGTCCTGTCCCGGCGCCACGCGGGCGCTCACGACCACGGTCACCTCGGGCGAGAGCGTGTTCGACGCGGCGGCGACGCTCGTGTGGTCGATGCCGGTGACCGTGATCGACGGCTTGTTCCAGATGCGCGACAGGATCGTGCCGTCGCCGATCGGGCGCACGCCCTCGAGCAGCCCCGTCTCCTCGCGCAACGTGTCCTCGCCGTACTCGGGTGTCTCGGCATCGCGCGCCGTGAGGCCCTCGACCGCCACCGCGCCGTTCTCGTCCCACAGGGAGGAGAGCATCTTGATGGTCGCGAGCATCGCGTCGGGCACCGCTCCCCCGAACATGCCCGAGTGCGAGGCGTGATCGAGCGTGCGCACCGTGAGGTGGAACTTCGCGTTGCCGCGCAGCGACACCGTGACGGCCGGCGTCTCGGAGTCCCAGTTGCCGGAGTCGGCGACGACGATGACGTCCGAGCGCATCGCCTCGGCGTTGTCCTCGAGGAACTGCGTGAACGAGCGCGAGCCGAACTCCTCCTCGCCCTCGATGTAGAGGACGATCCCGAGGTCGAGGTCGTCGCCGTAGGTCTCGCGCAGGGCGCGCAGCGAGGCGATGTGCGCCATCACCCCGGCCTTGTCGTCGGCGGCGCCGCGCCCGTAGAGGCGGCCGTCGCGCACGGTCGGCTCGAACGGCGGCGTCTCCCAGAGCGCGTCGTCTCCCGGGGGCTGCACGTCGTGGTGGGCGTAGAGCATGACGGTCGGGCGGCCGTTGCGGGCCGCGCGCGTGGCGAGCACACCGGGCTGGCCCACCTCGTCCGTGCCGGGGATGGCCGCGCGGTGGATGCGCACCTCGTCGAAGACGCCGGTCTCGCGCGCGAGCCGGGCGATCTCGTCGGCGCTGCGCACGAGCTGATCCTGATCGAAGGCGGGCCACGCGATGCCGGGGATGCGCACGAGGCGCCCGAGGTCGGCGAGCGCCGCGGGGATCCCTCCTTCCGCCGATTCGACGAGCTGCTGGTCCGGGGTGGGCGTGGAGGTCATGCGGGTATCCTAGATCGGCATGCCGTGCCCCTCCGCGCGCGGCCCCCGAACGATCCGAGGTGCTCCCCGTGGCCAACACCCCCGCGTCCGCCGGCGACGACGCGTCGATGACGACCGTCGGCAAGGGCCGTCCCACCCCGTCCCGCGCCGAGCGCGAGGCCGCCAACCGCCGCCCGCTCGTCGCCAACACGAAGGAGGCGCGCAAGCGCGCCCGCGCCGAGCTGCGCGAGCGCCAGGACCGCGCCCGCGTCGGCATGGCCAACGGCGAGGAGCGCTACCTGCAGCCTCGCGACAAGGGCCCGCAGCGCCGCTGGGTGCGCGACTACACCGACGCCGGCTGGCACCTCGGCGAGCTGCTCATGCCGGCCCTCATCGTCGTGCTGATCGTCACGATGTTCCTGCCGATCCAGTTCCAGTACTACGGCATGATCGGCCTCTGGGTGTTCGTGCTCTTCACGGTCGGCGACATGGTGATCCTCTCGAACACCGTCAAGAAGAAGGCCGCCGAGAAGTTCGGCAAGGACCGGCGCGAGAAGGGCCTCGGCTGGTACGCCGCGATGCGCTCCGTGCAGATGCGCTGGATGCGCCTGCCGAAGCCGCAGGTGAAGCGCGGCGAGTACCCGGCCTGAGTCATCCGTGTCACGTGTCTCGCACGCTGCGGGCACGCCTGACGGCGCGCCCTGGCGGGCTCGGGAGGGCGCTCCGCGCCATCCGGCGTTGACGGCGGGCGCACTCGCGCCCGCACGCTCCGGGGCCGCTTCGCGGCGCCGTCGCAGGGCTCGGTGCATGTCCGCAAGTCTGTGCTGAGTCCGGGCGGACGCACGCGCGGACTTGGCACAGACTTGCGGACTTAAGGGCGGGCGAGGGCGCGGTTGATCTCGCGGGCCCAGAGCGGGCCGCGGTAGAGGAACGCCGTGTAGCCCTGCGTGAGGGTCGCGCCGGCGGCCAGGCGCTCGCGCACGTCCTCGGCGGTCTCGATGCCGCCGACCGAGACGACGCAGAACGCCGGATCGGGTGCCGCGGCCCGGATGAGGCGCAGCACCTCGAGCGCGCGCGCCTTGAGGGGCGCACCCGAGAGCCCGCCGGCACCGGCGGCCTCGACGATGCCCGCGTCGGTGAGCAGTCCCTCGCGCGCGATCGTCGTGTTCGTCGCGATGATGCCCGCCAGGCCCAGATCCACCGCGAGTCGGGTCACGGCCGTGACCTCGTCGTCCGGGAGGTCGGGCGCGATCTTGACGAGCAGCGGGGTCCGGCCCGCGGCCGCCTTGACGGCCTCGAGCAGGGGGCGCAGCGTCTCGACGGCCTGGAGCCCGCGCAGGCCCGGGGTGTTGGGCGAGGAGACGTTCACCGCGAGGTAGTCGGCGAGCGGCGCGAGCATTGTCGCGCTGGCGACGTAGTCCGCCGTGGCGTGCTCGACGTCGACGACGCGGCTCTTGCCGATGTTGGCCCCGACGACCGCTCCCCCGCGGCGCAGTCGCGCCAGGCGCCGGGCGGCGGCCCGGGCGCCCCGGTTGTTGAAGCCCATGCGGTTCACGACCGCGCGGTCGGGAACGAGGCGGAACAGGCGCGGGCGGGGGTTGCCGTCCTGAGGGATCGCGGTGACCGTGCCGATCTCGACGTGTCCGAAGCCGAGGGCATCGAGGCCGCGCACGCCGACCGCGTTCTTGTCGAACCCGGCGGCGACGCCGAACGGCGACGGGAACCGCACGCCGAGCGCGTCGACGGCCAGGGACGGATCGGGCCGGGTGAAGGCGCGCACGATCGGCGCGATCGGGCGGGAGCCGAGCACGCGGATCACGGCCATGGCCAGGTGGTGGGCCGTCTCGGGATCGAGGCGCGACAGGAACGCGCGGAACAGCAGCGGGTACACGCGTCAGGCCCCCGCGCCCTGGTCGGCCCCGCCCGCGGTGTGCGCGCCGACTCCGGCGTGATCGGCGCGCAGGTCGGCGATGGCCGCCTCGAAGTCCTCGAGCGATTCGAACGCCTGGTAGACGCTCGCGTACCGCAGGTAGGCGACCTCGTCGAGCTCGCGGAGCGGGCCGAGCGTGGCCAGGCCGATCTCGTTCGCGTCGATCTGGCTCAGGCCCGTCTGCCGCACGGCCTCCTCCACCTTCTGGGCGAGCACGGCCAGATCGGCGTCCGTCACGGGACGCCCCTGGCACGCCTTGCGCACGCCCGCCATCACCTTGTCGCGGCTGAACGGCTCGACCGCGCCGGAGCGCTTGATGACGTTGAGCGACGCGGTCTCGATCGTCGAGAAGCGCTTGCCGCACTGCGGGCACTGGCGCCGACGGCGGATGGAGAGGCCGTCGTCGCTCGTGCGGGAGTCGATGACGCGGGAGTCGGCGTGGCGGCAGAAGGGACAGTGCATAGCCGGGCCAGCTTACGCGGCGGAGCCTGCGACGTCGCCGGACGCGAAGCGCGCCACGACGGCGTCGCCGTGGCCGGGAAGCGCCTCGGACGCCGCGAGCGCGACGATGCGGTCGCGCACCTCGGCGAGGGCATCGCGGTCGTACTCGATGACCTGCTGCGGACGCAGGAACGTCTGCGCGCCCAGGCCCGCCGCGTAGCGGGCCTGGCCGCCCGTCGGCAGCACGTGATTCGATCCCGCGAGGTAGTCGCCGAGGCTCACCGGCGCATAGGGGCCGAGGAACAGCGCGCCCGCGCTCGTGTAGCGCGACGCCGCCTCGGCGGCGTCGGCGAGGTGCAGCTCGAGGTGCTCCGGCGCGTACGCGTTGCTGAACGCCTCGGCCGCGGCCGCATCGTCGACGAGCACGATGGCCGACTGCTCCCCCGCCAGCGCGGCGGCGACCCGCTCGCGGTGCCGGGTGGCCGCGGCGACCTGCTCCACCGCCGCATCGACGGCGCGCGCGAGGTCCGCGGACGCGGTCACGAGCACCGCCGAGGCCTGCTCGTCGTGCTCGGCCTGGCTCACGAGGTCGTACGCGATCAGGCGCGCGTCGGCCGTGTCGTCGGCGACGATGAGGATCTCGGTGGCACCGGCCTCGGAGTCGACTCCCACGACGCCGGCGACGGCACGCTTGGCCGCCGCGACGAAGTTGTTGCCGGGACCGGTGACGGTGTCGACGGGCTCGAGGCCGAGCGTCGCGACGCCGTGCGCGAGCGCGCCGATCGCCCCGGCGCCGCCCATCGCGTAGACCTCGGTGACGCCGAGCAGGCCGGCCGCGGCGAGGATCGTCGGGTGCACGCGACCCTCGGCGTCGGCCTGCGGCGGCGAGGCGAGCGCGATGCTGCGCACGCCCGCGACCTGCGCGGGCACGACGTTCATGACCACGCTGGACGGGTACACGGCCTTGCCGCCCGGCACGTACACGCCGACGCGCCCGACGGGCTGCCAGCGCTGCGTGACGCGCGCGCCGGGCGCGAGCTCGGTGACGCGCGTGGGCGGGATCTGCGCGGCCGAGGCCTCGCGCACGCGGCGGATCGACTCCTCCAGCGCGGCGTGGACCTCGGGGTCGAGCCCGGCGACGGCGTCGGCGACGTGCTCGGCCGGCACCCGCACCGCGTGGCCCGTCACGCCGTCGAAGCGCTCGGCCTGCTCGCGCAGCGATTGCTCGCCCCGCGCGCGGACGTCCTCGACGATCTCGGCGGCCGCCTGCAGCGCCGCCGCCCGCGCCGCGGTGGCGCGCGGGACGGCGGCGAGCAGATCGGCCGTGTTCAGGCGACGGCCGCGCAGATCGATCGTGCGCATCAGGTGGTGCTCCTCGCGGGTCAGCCGCGCGTGACGCCGCTGGTGTCGAGCAGGTAGCCGACGCGTCCGTCGTCGTGGCGCACCACGAAGACGTCGCCGCGCTCCTCGAGCACGAGCGCCCACGCCGTCGGGCCGATGCGGAACAGCGGCGTGCCGTTCTCGTCCACGACGTCGCGCTCCACCGGCGCGAGCGCCCAGAACGGCTGGTTGTTCGTGACGGGCAGCGATGCGGGACTGCCCTGCGCCTGCCCATCGGCCGGCGCCTGCTCGCCCGCCTCCGGGGCCGGCGCGGGCTCCTCGGTGGCGGCCACGGAGGCCACGGCCTGCGCCGTCTCATCGAAAGCGCTCTCGCCGTTGCCTCGGATCACGGTCTCGGCGTCCAGCGGGTCCACCGGCTCGCTCGCGGGCTCGCCGCTCGTGCGGCGGTACGACGGCGCCTCGTCCTCGGCCGGCGCGAGCCCGAGGCTCGCCTCGATGTCGGATCCAGCGTGAGCGCGCGCGGAACGAGCGGCATCGGCGTCGGCCGGCGCCTCCGTCACCTCGTCGATCTCGGGCTGCGAGACCGTCGGGGCGACGTACGGGTTGCCGCCGTGCGGCGCGGCCGGCGCGGGCTGACCCTGCTCGTGCGCCTGCGGCGGCGTGCCCTGCTGCGGCGGGTACGGCTGCTGGCCGTAGGGCTGGGGCGCGCCGTAGGGCTGCTGGCCGTACTGCTGCTCCTGGCCGGACTGCTCCTGCCCGGGCTGTCCCTGGCCGGGCTGCCCGTACGGCTGCTGGCCGAACTGCTGACCGTGGGCCTGCGGGCCCTGCTGCTCCTGGCCGGGCTGGCCATAGGGCTGGGGAGCGCCGTACGGCTGCTGACCGAACTGCTGGTCCTGGCCCGGCTGGCCATAGGGCTGCGGGGCATACGGCTGACCCTGGGGCGGGTACTGGCCGTGGGGCTGCTGGCCATAGGGGTAGGCGCCGGGCTGCTGCTGCCCGTACGGGTAGCCGCCCTGCTGCTGCCCGGGGGCGCCGTAGCCGGGCCACGCGCCCTGCTGCCCCTGCTCCGGCTTGGGCGCGCGCGGCTTCTGCACGACGGGGCGCGCGGGACGCGCGGCGCGCGCGGCGGGCACCTCCTCGCGACCGTCGAAGTCGGCGCGGAACGGCGGCACGAGCGGGGCGAGCACGGTGAAGAACACGCCGACGAGCGCGACGAACGCCGAGACCCAGGCGGCCCAGCCGGCCGACAGCACGGCCTCGCCCGGCCCGAAGAACGACATCAGCTCTCCGAGCTGGGCGCCGAGCACGCTGATGAACAGCAGCGAGTGCCACGCGACGATCGCGTACGAGACGAACGCGACGGAGGCGAACTGGTCCACCGAGAGCGATCCGAGGCGGAGCTTCACGCCGGGCGCGAGGCGGCGCACGACCAGCAGCGCGGTCGCGGCGATCAGCGCCAGCAGCGCCGCGATCTGCACGAGCCCCTGGCCCCACATGGGCGCGTAGTCGCCGTCGATGACGCTGAAGAACGACAGGATCAGCAGGACGAGACCCGTCCCGATGACGATCCATTCGCGCAGCGTGAACTTCCACAGGCCGGGCACGCCGCCTGCGGCGACCTCACTGTTCTCGGACACGGGTCTCCCTCTGATCGTCGAGCGTTCCGTCTTCGATCCTAACCGCCACCGCCGACGCGTCGACGGGGAGGACTACCCGAGGCACTGCGGCCCGAGCAGCGACTTGAGGTCGCCGAACAGGTCGGCCGTGATCCGCACCGGCAGCGGCACCTCGAACACCTTGGCCGAGCTGCCGCGGTGCATCTTCAGCCGCACCTCCGTGTCGCCGGCGTGGCGCTGCAGCACCTCGGAGAGCTCGAGGACGAGCCGCTCCGTGGCGCGCTGCTCCGGCAGCAGCAGCGTCAGCGGCCCGGACGCCTCGAGTCCGCCGACGTCGGGGACGAAGGCCGACTGCGCGTGCAGGTTGAGGCCGTCGTCACGCCGCGACACGCGGCCGCGCACGACGAGGAGCGAGTCCTGCTGCAGGATCGGCTGGAACTCGGTGTAGGTCTTGCCCATGAACATCACGGTGACCTCGCCCTCGAAGTCCTCGACCGTGATCATGCCGTAGGGGTTGCCGCTCGACTTGGCCACGCGATGCTGCGCGCTCGTCACGAGACCCGCCACCGTCACCTGGTCGCCGTCCTGCAGATCCTCCGAGGCGATGAGGTCGTGGATCGTGATGCTGCGGTGCTTCGCGAGCGGCACCTCGAGCCCGGCGAGGGGGTGATCCGAGACGTAGAGGCCGAGCATCTCGCGCTCGAACGCCAGCTTGTCCTTCTTCGTGAACTCCGGGCGCTCCGGCACCTTCTGCGCCGTCTCGGGCTCGTCCCACAGGCTGTCGAAGTCGAAGCCGATCGCCCCCTGCGCCTCGTTCCGCTTGCGATCGACCGAGGCCTCGACCGCCTGCTCGTGGACCTCCAGCAGGGCGCGCCGCGTCGAGCCCATCGAGTCGAAGGCGCCCGCCTTGATGAGCGACTCGACCGTGCGCTTGTTGGCCACGTGCATCGGCACGCGGCTCAGGAAGTCGTGGAAGCTCGTGTACGGCCCGTCCTTGCGTGCCGCGACGATGCCGTCGACCACGTTCGATCCGACGTTGCGGATGGCGCCGAGGCCGAAGCGGATGTCGTCGCCGACGGCCGAGAAGAAGCCGATCGACTCCGACACATCCGGCTGCAGCACCCGGATGCCCATGCGGCGGCACTCGTTGAGGTACATCGCGAGCTTGTCGCGCGAGTCGCCGACGCTCGTGAGCACCGCGGCCATGTACTCGGCCGGATAGTGGGCCTTGAGGTACGCGGTCCAGTACGACACCACGCCGTATGCGGCGGAGTGCGCTTTGTTGAACGCGTAGTCCGAGAACGGCAGCAGGATGTCCCACAGCGCCTTGATGGCGCCCTCGGAGTAGCCGCGCTCCTTCATGCCGCCCGAGAAGCCCGCGTACTGCTTGTCGAGCTCCGACTTCTTCTTCTTGCCCATCGCGCGGCGCAGGATGTCGGCCTGTCCGAGGCTGAACCCCGCCACCTTCTGCGCGATGGCCATGACCTGCTCCTGATAGATGATCAGGCCGTAGGTCGTGTCGAGGATGTCGCGCAGCGGCTCCTCGAGCTCGGGATGGATCGGGGTGATCTCCTGGAGCCCGTTCTTGCGCAGCGCGTAGTTCGTGTGCGAGTTGGCACCCATGGGGCCCGGCCGATACAGGGCGATGACGGCCGAGATGTCCTCGAAGTTGTCCGGCTTCATGAGGCGCAGCAGCGAGCGCATCGGCCCGCCGTCGAGCTGGAACACGCCGAGGGTGTCGCCGCGCGACAGCAGCGCGTAGGCCTCGCGGTCGTCGAGCGAGAGGTGCTCGAGGTCGACCTCCTCGCCGCGGTTGGCCCGGATGTTGTCGAGCGCGTCGGAGAGGATCGTGAGGTTGCGCAGCCCCAGGAAGTCCATCTTGATGAGGCCGAGGGCCTCGCACGCGGGGTAGTCGAACTGCGTGACGATCTGGCCGTCCTGCTCCCGCTTCATGATCGGGATGATGTCGATGAGCGGCTCGCTCGACATGATCACGCCCGCCGCGTGCACGCCCCACTGCCGCTTCAGTCCCTCGAGGCCGACCGCGCGGTCGTAGACCGTCTTGGCCTCGGGGTCGCTCTCGATGAGCGCGCGGAACTCGCTGGCCTCCTTGTAGCGGGGGTGCTCGGGGTTGAACATGCCGTCGAGCGGCATGTCCTTGCCCATGACGGCGGGGGGCATCGCCTTCGTCAGCCGCTCCCCCATGCTGAACGGGAAGCCGAGCACGCGGCCGGCGTCCTTGAGCGCCTGCTTCGACTTGATGGTGCCGTACGTCACGATCTGCGCCACGCGCTCGTCGCCGTACTTCTCGGTGACGTAGTCGATCACCTCGCCGCGGCGGCGGTCGTCGAAGTCGACGTCGAAGTCGGGCATCGAGACACGGTCCGGGTTGAGGAAGCGCTCGAAGATGAGACCGTGCTCGAGCGGGTCGAGGTCGGTGATGCGCATGGCGTACGCGACCATCGATCCGGCACCGGAGCCGCGGCCCGGGCCGACGCGGATGCCGTTGTCCTTGGCCCAGTTGATGAAGTCGGCCACGACGAGGAAGTAGCCGGGGAAGCCCATCTGCAGGATGATCCCGGTCTCGTAGTCCGCCTGCTGCCGCACGCGGTCGGGCACGCCGTTCGGGTAGCGGTAGTGGAGGCCCTTCTCGACCTCCTTGATGAGCCAGCTCTCCTCGGTCTCCCCGTCGGGCACGGGGAACTTCGGCATGTAGTTGGCGCTCGTGTCGAACTCGACGTCGCACCGCTCGGCGATGAGCAGCGTGTTGTCGCACGCCTCCGGGTGATCGCGGAACAGCTGACGCATCTCGGCGGCCGTCTTGACGTAGTAGCCGTCGCCGTCGAACTTGAACCGGTTCGGGTCGTCGAGCGTCGATCCGGACTGGACGCACAGCAGCGCCGCGTGGGCGTCGGCCTCGTGCTGGTGCGTGTAGTGCGAGTCGTTGGTGGCCACGAGCGGGATGCCCAGGTCCTTCGCGAGGCGCAGCAGATCGGTCATCACGCGGCGCTCGATGTCGAGGCCGTGATCCATGATCTCGGCGAAGTAGTTCTCCTTGCCGAAGATGTCCTGGAACTCGGCGGCCGCCTGGCGCGCGGCGTCGTACTGGCCGAGACGCAACTTGGTCTGCACCTCGCCAGAGGGGCAGCCGGTCGTCGCGATCAGGCCCTTGCCGTAGGTCTGCAGCAGCTCGCGGTCCATGCGCGGCTTGAAGTAGTACCCCTCGATGCTCGACAGCGAGCTCAGCCGGAACAGGTTGTGCATGCCGGGGGTGTTCTCGGCCCACATCGTCATGTGGGTGTACGCGCCGCTGCCCGAGACGTCGTCACTCTTCTGGTCGGGGCTTCCCCACGCCACGCGCGTCTTGTCGGTGCGGTGCGTGCCGGGGGTGACGTACGCCTCGAGGCCGATGATGGGCTTCACGCCCGCGGACTGCGCGGCCCGGTAGAACTCGAACGCCGCGAACGTGTTGCCGTGGTCGGTGACGGCGACCGCCGGCATCCCGTAATCGGCCGCCGCCTGCGTCATCGCCCCGAGCTTCGCCGCCCCGTCCAGCATCGAGTACTCGCTGTGGACATGCAGGTGAACGAAGGAGTCGGAGGCCATGGATCGAGTCTAGGTTCGACCTCCGACACCGCGGCTCAGCGGCGCAGGTCGAGGCGCATGACGACGCGGGGGAAGCCGCCCGAGACCGAGGTCGTGTCGGCGGCCTTCGTGAAGCCCGCGCGCTCGAACATGTCGCGGAAGCCCACGAACGCCATCGTCTGGTCCACCCGCTCGCCGCGGTTGTCGACCGGGTAGCCCTCCAGCGCGGGGGCGCCGCGCTCGCGGGCGAGGGCGATGGCGCCCCGGAGCAGGCGGTCGACGACGCCCTTGCGCCGGTGCCCGGGGCGCACGCGGAAGCACCACGCGGTCCAGACAGGCAGATCGTCGACGTGCGGGATCGTGCGGCTGCGGGCGAACTGGGTGTCGGCGCGCGGCGCGACACCGGCCCAGCCGACCGGCTCGTCGCCGTCGTAGGCGAGCACGCCCGGCGGCAGATCCGACTCGCACATGGCCCGCACGAACTCGCCCCTGGCGGGCCCGACCAGTTCGCGGTTGAGCTTCGCCGGAACCCGGTGACTCAGACACCAGCACACGTTCGCGTCGGGGCGCTTGGGCCCCACCAGCGCGCGGACGCCCTCGAAGTCGGTCGCCGGGCGCGTCGTGATGACCATGCCGCCATCATGCCCGCCGCCTGCGACATCCGGAACGGGCCGCCGACGCTCGCGCGCGGTGCTACTCGCCGCGGAGGATGTCGAGGGCTTGCTGGAGGTCGGCCGGGTAGGGCGACGCGAACTCGACCCGGTCGCCCGTGGCGGGGTGGTCGAAGGCGAGGCGGTGGGCGTGCAGCCACTGGCGCGTCAGTCCCAGGCGCGCCGACATGGTCGGGTCTGCGCCGTAGAGCGGATCGCCGACGCACGGATGCCGGTGGGCGGCCATGTGCACGCGGATCTGGTGCGTGCGGCCCGTCTCCAGATGGATCTCGAGCAGCGAGGCGCCCGGGAAGGCCTCGATCGTCTCGTAGTGGGTCACGGAGTCCTTGCCGTCGGGCGTGACGGCGAACTTCCACGAGTGGCTGGGGTGTCGCCCGATCGGCGCGTCGATCGTGCCGACCAGCGGATCCGGATGCCCCTGCACCACGGCGTGGTAGACCTTGTCGACCGTGCGCTCCTTGAAGGCGCGCTTGAGCAGCGTGTACGCGCGCTCGGTCTTGGCGACCACCATGAGCCCGCTCGTGCCCACGTCGAGGCGATGCACGATCCCCTGCCGCTCGGCGGCGCCGCTCGTGGCGACCTGCACGCCGGCCGCCAGGAGCGCGCCGAGCACGGTCGGGCCCTCCCAGCCGAGCGACGGATGGGCGGCGACGCCCACCGGCTTGTCGACCACGACGATGTCGTCGTCCTGGTGGACGATCCCGAGCTCGGGCACCTCGACCGCGACGACGCGCGGCTCCTCCTTCGGCCGCCACTCGACGTCGAGCCACGAGCCCGCCGTGACGCGATCCGACTTCGCGACGACCGCGCCGTCGAGCTGCACACCACCGGCCTCGACGACCTCCGCCGCGAAGGTCCGCGAGAAGCCGAGCATCTTGGCCAGGGCCGCGTCGACGCGCGTGCCGTCCAGCCCGTCGGGGACGGGAAGCCTGCGGGACTCCATCAGTCCCGGTCTCCGGCGGCGTCCGCCGGAACCCGGTCGACCGCGTCGTCCCGATCCGTCGCGGCGCGATCGGCCTCGGCGGGGGCCGACGCGTCGCCCTCGACCGTCTCGACCGCCGGGCGCGCGGCGGCCTCGCCGGCGTCGTCGCCGCCGTCGTCGGCCGTGGGAGCGCCGCCGCCGTCCGCCGCCTTCTCGCCGCGCGTGCCGTCGAGCTCCAGCCCGATCACGAGCAGCAGCGCGACGGCCGCCATGCCGCCGACGATGAAGATGTCGGCGACGTTGTAGATCGCCGGGTGCGGCGCCCAGAACCACATCCAGGGCGTGAGGATGAAGTCGACCACGTGCCCGACGGCGAAGCCGGGATCGCGGAACAGTCGGTCGGCGAGGTTGCCGAGCACTCCCCCCAACAGCAGCCCGAGCACGACGGCCCACAGCCGGGAGCGCACCCGCGTGGCGGCGACGTAGACGATCGCGGCCGCGACGACCGCCATCGCGATCGTGAAGATCCAGGTGACGCCCTCACCCAGCGAGAACGCGGCGCCGGGGTTGAAGACGAGGACGAACTGCAGGGCGTCGCCGACCACCGGCACCGTGGTGCCGGGCTCCAGCGACTGCAGGACGAGGTGCTTGGAGAACTGGTCGGCGGCCAGC
The DNA here is from genome assembly GCF_053588335.1 of Microbacterium sp. NPDC003461. NCBI lineage: Bacteria > Bacillati > Actinomycetota > Actinomycetes > Micrococcales > Microbacteriaceae > Microbacterium > Microbacterium sp. NPDC003461. The sequence continues at coordinate 57,295 of NZ_JBSFPT010000018.1, forward strand.
ACCGTCACCGCGAGGATCGCGATGAGGGCGCCGGCCGCCGCCGTGCGAAGGGGGGCTCGGCCGCTCAACGGGCCGGGCTCAGAGACCGATCGCCGAGACCGGCGTCGACGACGACGCGGTGCTCGAGCTCTCGAGGTCCTTCAGCTTCGTCTCGAAGAACGAACGCATCTCGGCGCGGTAGTCGCGCTCGAAACCGCGCAGCTCCGTGATGCGCGACTCGAGCGACTTGCGCTCGTTCTCGAGGCGCACGCGGATCTCCTGCTGCTTGCGCTCGGCGTCGGCGATGATCTCGCCGGCCTGCGAGCGTGCGTCCGCGACGAGCTTCTCGGCCTCGGCCTTGCCCTCGGCGACGTGCTCGTCGTGCAGGCGCTGCGCGCGCTCGATGATGCTCACGGCGCTCGTCGCGGCGTTCGCCTGCGGCGCCTCGGCGGGCGCGGCCGGCTGCGGCGTCTCGACGGGCTTCGGAGCCTCGGCCGCGGGGGCCGCGGGCGTCGCGCCCGACTCGAGCTCGGCGACGCGCGCCTTCAGGCGCTCGTTCTCCTCGAGCGCCTTGCGCCACTCGACGACGATCTCGTCCAGGAAGTCGTCGACCTCATCCGGGTCGAACCCCTCCTTGAACCGGACGTGCTGGAACTGCTTGGTGACGACGTCATCCGGGGTGAGTGCCATGGGGAGGGACCTCTTTCGATCAGAGACAGTCGGAGGGCCGCGGGGTCGGGCCCGCGGCTTCAGTCTCGAGCAAGCATAACCGGACCACGCCGGGAGCCGTACCCCAGACGCGAATCCGAGAACGGGTTCAGACGCCGGCGAGGACGCTCGTGACGGAGAGCAGGATGATGCACAGGAACATCGTGATCGCGAACGCGAAGTCGATCGCGACACCGCCCACCCGCAGGGGCGGGATGAACCGGCGCAGGAAGCGGATCGGGGGGTCCGTGACCGTGTACACCGCCTCCGCGATCACGAGCATGGCGCCCTTCGGACGCCACTCGCGGTTGAACAGCGGGATGTAGTCCAGGATCAGCCGCCCGAACAGCACGAGCATGTACAGCAGGACGAGGAGGTTCAGCAGCGTGAAGACGAGCGCGATCACGAGATGAGCCTATCCCGGGCGCGACCGGATGCCCGGCGCGCCCGCCCGGGGCCGACCGCGCTCAGAGCGCGTCGTCGCCGGTGATGGCGCCGTCGCCCGAGACCGCGATATTCTCGGGGCTGAGCAGGAACACCTTGCTGGTGACGCGCTCGATGCGGCCGTAGAGGCCGAGCGAGAGACCGCTCGCGAAGTCGATGAGGCGGCGCGCGTCGGCGTCGCTCATCTGCGAGAGGTTCATGATCACGGGCACGCCGTCGCGGAAGTGCTCGGCGATCGTCTGCGCGTCGCGGTACTGCTTGGGGTGGACCGTGACGATCTCGGTGACGGGCGCCGACGCGGGCTGGCGCACGACGGCGGGGCGGCGGATCGGCGTCACGGGCGCGGGCACCTCCTCGTCGCGGGCGTGGCGCTCCTCGCGCGTGGCGCGCACGGGCGTCTGCGGCTCGTCGGCCTCGTCGTACTCCTCCTCGTCCGCCAGGCCGAGGTAGACCATCGTCTTCTTGAGCGGGTTCGCCATCGCGTCCTCCGTAAGGTGCTCGTTGTCTTCGAGGCTAAGCCCGGTCGGGCCGCGCCCCCGTGATTGCCGTCCCGATGCGCAGGTGTGTCGCGCCCACCGCGATCGCCTCCGCGAAATCCACCGTCATCCCCGCCGAGAGCCACGTGGCCTCCGGCGCGAGCCGGCGCACGCGCTCGGCGTGTTCGGCCAGCCGCGCGAACGCCGCGGCCGGGTTCTCGTCGAGCGGCGCGACCGCCATGACGCCGCGCAGACGCAGCGTGGACAGCCCCAGGATGTGCTCGGCGAGCGGTTCGACGCCCTCGGGCGCCACGCCGCCCCTGCCGGGATCGTCGGTGAGGTTGATCTGCAGCAGCACGTCGAGGGTGGGCATCCCCTCGCCCGCCGCCTCGAGCGCATCCGCCAGCCTCTCGCGGTCCACCGAGTGGACGACCGAGGCGGCACGGCGGATGGCCTTCGCCTTCTTCGTCTGCGCCTGGCCGATGAAGTGCCAGCGGAGATCCGCGAGGTCCGCGCACTCCTCGGTCTTGCCCGTCAGCTCCTGCTGCCGGTTCTCCCCCACGTCGCGCACGCCGAGCGCATGCAGCTCGCGCACGAGGGCGGCCGGATGGAACTTGGTGACGACGATGCGCGTCAGCTCGTCCGGATCCCTCCCGGCCGCCCTCGCGGCGTCGGCGATGCGCTCGTCGACGTCTGCGAGGCGGGCGGCGAGATCCGGCACGGTCACTTCAGGAAGTCGGGGATGTCGAGGTCCTCGTCGAACGCCGAGTCGAAGCCGCTCGCGTCGGGCACCACGGGCGCCGCCGCGACGGAGACGCTCTCGCGCTCCTCCTTGGGCGCCGAGCCCTCGGCGCGCTCGGTCGGCTCGGCGGCCGCCGCCGCGGCCGGGACGGCGGGAGCGGCGGGGCGCGCCGCGAGCGACGGCACGTCGAGGCGCGTCTGCGGCTCGCCGCCGTCGAAGCCGGCCGCGATGACCGTGACGCGCACCTCGTCGCCGAGGGTGTCGTCGATGACGGTGCCGAAGATGATGTTGGCCTCGGGGTGCGCGGCCTCCTTGACGAGCTGTGCCGCGTCGTTGATCTCGAAGATGCCGAGGTTCGATCCGCCCTGGATCGACAGCAGCACGCCGTGCGCGCCCTCGATCGAGGCCTCGAGCAGCGGCGACTCGACCGCCAGCTCGGCGGCCTTGATGGCGCGATCCGCCCCGCGAGCCGAGCCGATTCCCATGAGCGCGGACCCGGCCCCCTGCATGACGCTCTTGACGTCGGCGAAGTCGAGGTTGATGAGGCCGGGGGTGGTGATGAGGTCGGTGATGCCCTGCACACCGGCCAGGAGCACCTGGTCGGCCGTGGCGAACGCCTCGACCATCGAGATGCCGCGGTCGCTGATCTCGAGGAGGCGGTCGTTCGGCACGACGATGAGCGTGTCGACCTCCTCCTTCAGCGCGGCCACGCCCGTCTCGGCCTGCTGCTGACGGCGGCGGCCCTCGAAGGAGAAGGGCTTGGTGACGACGCCGATGGTGAGTGCGCCGATGGACTTGGCGATCCGCGCCACCACGGGCGCACCGCCCGTGCCGGTGCCGCCGCCCTCGCCCGCCGTGACGAAGACCATGTCCGCGCCCGCGAGCGCCTGCTCGATCTCCTCGGCGTGGTCCTCCGCGGCGCGGCGGCCCACCTCCGGGTCGGCGCCCGCGCCGAGACCGCGCGTGAGCTCGCGGCCCACGTCGAGCTTGACGTCGGCGTCGCTCATGAGGAGCGCCTGCGCGTCGGTGTTGACGGCGATGAACTCGACCCCGCGCAGGCCCAGCTCGATCATGCGGTTGACGGCGTTGACGCCACCGCCGCCGACGCCGACGACCTTGATCACGGCGAGGTAGTTCTGGTTCTGGCTCATGCCGGCCTCCGATTGTGCGAACCCTGGCTCTCATCCCGAGCGGTCAACCTTCACGTTCAACCTGAACGTTAAAGAATTGCCCGGTATGTATTTCCCTTCTCCGAAGGTAAGCGGGCCAGCGGATCGCGTTCGGATTGGACCGGGGCGTGTCGCGCTTCCCACCCGGATTGCGTGCCGCGCGCCGACGCGGTTGCGGTGGTCGCTTCATCTCCGCGGCTCCGCCGCTCCGTTCAGCAACCGAGGGGTGCAACCGGTCAGCAAGCCACAGCACAACCGATCACTGTGTGAGCGCGAAGCGCGAGCGTGCGGCCGCCAATGCGGCCGCCCCGCGGCGCGCAGCGCCGCCTCGCCGGCGCGGGACGCGACGGCGCGAGCACGCGAGCGGCACCCGCACAGCGGG